>RFVO01000071.1 GCA_009928005.1 Chitinophagia bacterium
AAATAGCTTAAGCTATTTCTTTTTTATTAAATAATAAGCGAGGGGAGATACCCCGAAAGTAAAAATCAAAAAAATGAAATTACACAATTTAAAACCTGCAGAAGGTTCAGTTCACAAAGCAATTAGAATTGGTAGAGGAGAAGCATCTGGTAAAGGTGGTACTTCAACAAAGGGTAACAAAGGTGGTCAAAGCCGTGCTGGTTACAAGAGTAAAATGGCGCACGAAGGTGGTCAAATGCCTATTCAACGTAGAGTACCAAAGCGTGGATTTAAGAACATCAACAGAATTAATTATGTTGTTTTTAACCTAGGTCAATTAGACCAATTAATTGAAAAATACGGTTTCAAAGAAATTACTCCAGAAAACTTATACATGAATAGTTTGATAGCACGTACCGACTTGGTAAAAGTGTTAGCGAACGGTGAATTGAAAACAAAGATCAATTTCAGAGTTAATGCAGCTAGCAAGAAGGCGCAAGATGCTATTGTTGCTGCAGGCGGAACCATTGAAATTATCTAATATTTCTGTATATTCGAGACGTGCTAATGGGCGTCTTTTTAATTTGAAAAGTGCTTTTTGGACAATAATTAAACACTGATGAAAAAATTACTTGATACTTTAAAAAATATCTGGACTATATCTGACTTAAGAAGTAAAATTCTTGTCACTCTAGCTTTAGTATTAACCTACCGTATTGGTGCACAAATTACTTTGCCAGGTATTGATCCTTTGGCTATTCAAGCTGCTCAAAAATCAGGAAGTAGCAATGGCTTATTGGGTGTTTTTGATATGTTTGCAGGTGGTGCGTTTTCACAAGCATCTGTATTAGCATTGGGTATCATGCCTTATATTTCTGCTTCTATCTTTATGCAGTTAATGACCATCTTGGTTCCTCAACTACAAAAAGTTCAAAAAGAAGGAGAGAGCGGTCGAAATAAAATTAATCAATGGACTCGTTATTTAACAGTTATCGTTACTGCTTTTCAAGCGGGTGCTTATGTTGCATATTTAAATAGCCCAGGATATGCTGATGCACTTATTCCTGCCTTCAAACCCTATTTCTGGTTATCTACTGTTATTACTCTAACTGCAGGTACATTATTTGTAATGTGGTTAGGTGAAAAAATTCAAGATAAAGGTTTAGGTAATGGTACATCTATTATCATCATGGTGGGTATTTTAGGTCGTTTACCACAATCACTAATTTTAGAATTTAGTTCTAAAAGCCAAAAAGGTGGCGGTGGTTTATTAATATTTTTAATTGAGATTGCAATTTTAGTAACTATTATCATGGGATTAATTTTACTAGTACAAGGTGTACGTAAAATTCCTGTAACTTATGCAAAACAGATTATTGGTGGTTCTCAAGTGGGTGGGGCACGTCAATTTTTACCAGTTAAAGTTAATAGTGCAGGTGTAATGCCTATCATTTTTGCCCAAGCTATTATGTTCTTACCTACTTTAGTATCTTTTACAAATATCGATTCTGCTCAAGGTATTGTAAGAATATTCAACGACCATAGTAATGTATGGTATATGTTAATTTATTCTGTAATGGTTATTGGATTTACGTTTTTATATACTGCGTTAATCTTTAATCCTAAGCAAATCTCTGAAGACCTTAAGCGTAATAATGGTTTTGTTCCAGGTGTTAAACCAGGTCAACCTACTACCGATTATATTGGAGCTGTGATGGATAAAATTACTTTACCTGGTGCTATCTTATTGGCATTAGTAGGTATTTTGCCTGGCTTTGCACAAAAATTAGGAGTAACACAAGGTTTCAGTACCTTCTTTGGAGGAACATCCTTATTAATTATGGTAGGCGTTGTCTTAGATACATTACAACAAATAGAAACTCATTTATTAATGCGTCAATACGATGGATTAATGAATACTGGTCGTATTCAAGGAAGAACACCTATTACGAATTCAACTATATAGTTTAAAAGGTAATAGTTAAAATATTTATATTTACGAACCTGTCTTTTAAACGACAGGTTTGTTTATTTATAAGATAAAGTAAGTTATGGTTTATACAAAAACTGAAGAACAAGTTGCTTTGATGAAGGAAGCTGCCTTATTGGTAAGTAAGACCTTGTCTGAAGTAGCTACCCAATTAAAACCGGGTATGACTACTTTAGATATAGATCAGTTCTGTATGCAATTTGTAAAAGACCATAAGGCAACACTTTCTTTTTATAATTACCATGGTTATCCGCATAATATTTGTGCATCTGTTAATGATGTGGTAGTGCATGGCTTTCCTAATAAAACGCCTTTAAAAGAAGGAGATATTGTTTCCATAGATTTAGGGGTGGTATTAAACGGTTGGCATGGAGACCATGCCTATACTTTTATTTTAGGAGAAGTAGCGCCTGATTTATTACAATTAGTAAAAGTAACCAAGGAGTCTTTATACAAAGGCATTGAAAAAGCCATTGTAAATAATAGAGTAGGAGATATTGGTTTTGCCATTCAAGAGCATACAGAAAAATTACATGGTTATGGTGTAGTAAGAGAATTGGTGGGACATGGACTAGGTAAGAGTTTACACGAGGACCCGCAAGTACCCAATTATGGTAAAAGAGGAACAGGGCTTAAGTTGAAAGAAAATTTGGTACTTGCTATTGAACCAATGATTAATTTAGGTACACATAAAGTATTTACAGAAGAAGATGGCTGGACAGTAAAAACACAGGATGGTAAAGTATCGGTTCATTTTGAACATGATGTTTGTGTGAAAAATAAAGAAGCACTTATTTTATCTGATTTCTCCATTATTGAAGCTGCTGAAAAAGCAAACACTAATTTGAATTCATCTTATTATTAAGTAATGAAAAAAATAGTTGTCATTGGGGGTGGGGCAGCTGGATTTTTTTCTGCCATTCAAATTGCTGAAATACATCCCGATTGGGATATTTCTATTCTTGAAAAATCGTCTAAAATTTTATCGAAGGTTAAAGTAAGTGGAGGTGGCCGTTGCAATGTAACACACGCCTGTCCTGATATAGAAATTCTATTAAAAAAATATCCTAGAGGGGCACGTTTCTTAAAAAAAGCCTTCTATCAATTCGCCACAAAAAACACTATTGCTTGGTTTGCAAAAAATGGAGTGACATTACATACAGAAAAAGATGGAAGAATGTTTCCTACTACCAATAATTCTGAAACTATTATAGAATGCTTACTCAATAAAGTAAAAGAATATAAAATTCAAGTTTTATTGCATCATGAAGTAGTTAATATTGTGAAGACAAATGATGGCTTTTTCATTGAACTTGCTAATAACAATAAAATAAATTCCGATGCTATTTGTATGGCAACAGGAGGTATGTTAAAAGCCAATAGCCTTAATTGGTTAATACGTTTAGGACATACCATTGTAGAACCAGTTCCTTCTTTATTTACTTTTAATACCAGTCATAAATCTATTACCAATTTAATGGGTGTGGCAGTAGAAAATGCAAGTATTCAATGGGTGGGAAATAAACATATTGAACAAGGTCCTTTGTTAATTACACATTGGGGTATCAGTGGTCCTGCTGCTATTAAATTGTCGGCTTGGTGTGCAAGAGAAATGGCGGCAGTGAATTATGAAGGTCATATTGCCATTAATTGGATACCTACTTATACCGAACAAAGTTTAAGAATGGAATGGATTAATTTAAGATTAGAATTAGGCAGAAAAGAAATGGGTGGAAAAAATCCTTTTAATTTACCCAATCGACTTTGGCTTTATTTTTTACAAATTGCAGAAATAAATACATCTCTTAAATGGGCCGATTTAAAATCAACTCAACAACAAATACTCATTCAACAATTAGTAAGAACCACTTTGCCCATTAAAGGAAAAACTACTTTTAAAGAAGAGTTTGTTACATGTGGTGGGGTAGACTTATCAGATATTGACGCAAGTACCATGGAAAGTAAGCTTGTACCTGGCCTACATTTTGCTGGAGAAATGATGGATGTAGATGGTATAACAGGTGGTTTTAATTTTCAACATGCTTGGACTTCTGGTTGGATTGCAGCCCAACATATGGGTAATATGGTTTAATAGATTTTAGCAATTTTAAAGTTTCCAGTATTTTTTTCCAAAATATAGGCCAATGCTACTGAATATCAATTAATTAGAGCTATTAAAATCTGTATTTTTTAATGCTTTTTGAGGCTATTTTATGGGTTTTTCCCTACCTTTGCCGTCCGGTTCAAAAACACCGGATTTTATATGAGATTATTTATTAAAAACCTAAACGCAGACGCACAGGAATTCGATGGCGCTACAGCTACCGAAGCAACTGCGACAACAAAAGCACCTGAACAAATTATTACAGCTCATGACGATTTTGACTGGAGCGTTGATAAACGTAACGTAAGTCATTATGCAGAAGCTGAAAGAGTAAAGTATGATAAAGTGTATGATGGCACTTTCGTACAAATTGCGGATGGAGAAATCATGAATGGATTAGTAGTTGCTTTAACTAAAACAGATGTTGTTGTAAACATTGGTTTTAAAAGTGATGGATTAGTTTCATTGAATGAATTCCGTGACACTAATGGTGTTAAAACGGGTGATACAGTTGAGGTAATGGTGGTAGAAAAAGAAGACCGTGATGGTAATCTTCACTTAAGCCGTAAGAGCGCTCGTATTTTCCGTGCTTGGGAAAGAATTATGGAAGTACATAAGACTGGTGAAGTAGTTACTGGTTTAGTAACAAGCAAAACAAAAGGTGGTTTAATTGTTGACGTATTTGGTATGGAAACTTTCTTACCAGGTTCTCAAATTGATGTGAAACCAGTTACAGATTATGATCAATTCGTAGGTAAGACAATGGAATTTAAAGTTGTTAAGATAAACGAAACAATTAAGAATGCCGTTGTATCACATAAAGCATTAATTGAAAGTGATATCGAAGCACAACGTGCAGAGATTATGAGTAAATTAGAGAAAGGTCAAGTATTAGAAGGTGTAGTTAAAAACATCACTGATTTTGGAGCCTTCATGGATTTAGGTGGATTAGATGGTTTATTATACATTACCGATATCTCTTGGGGTAGAATTTCTCACCCAAGTGAGGTGGTTAAATTAGATCAAAAAATTCAAGTAGTTGTATTAGACTTTGATGACGACAAAAAACGTATCAGCTTAGGTTTAAAACAATTAACTCCACACCCTTGGGATGTATTACCACAAGTATTATTAGAAGGTAGTGTTGTAAAAGGTAAAGTAGTAAACATTGAAGACTACGGTGCTTTCTTAGAAATTCAACCAGGTGTTGAAGGTCTTGTACACGTATCTGAAATTACTTGGGCGAACACACCTATTAATGCGAAAGAATTCTTCAAATTAGGAGATGAGCATGAAGCGAAAGTGGTAACCTTAGACAAAGATGCACGTAAGATGAGCTTGAGTATTAAACAAATGTCTCAAGATCCTTGGAGCGCTATCGATAATAAATTCCCTGAACAAAGCAAACACAAAGGGCTTGTAAAAAATATCACTCCTTACGGTGTGTTTATTGAATTAGAATCAGGCATTGGTGGAATGATTCATATCAGCGATTTAAGTTGGTTGAAGCGTTTTAATCACCCTTCTGAGTATGTAAAAGTGGGAGAGTCTATTGATATCATTATTTTAAATATTGATAAAGAAAATAGAAAACTACAATTAGGACATAAGCAATTAGAAGAAGATCCTTGGAATGCATTAGAACAAACTTTTGCAATTGGATCTATACATGATGGTACTATCAGCCGTAAGGATGAGAAAGGTGCAATTGTGCAATTGCCACATGGTTTAGAAGGTTTTGCCCCTAATCGTCACTTAGCGAAAGAAGATGGTAAACAAGTTCAAGCGGAAGAAACAGCGAAATTCATGGTGATCGAATTTGATCGTAATGAAAAACGTATCGTGGTAAGTCATGCAAGAATTTGGGAGCAAGCTATTACTGAAGAGAAAGAAGTAGCAAAGAAAGAAGCGAAAGTGGAAACTGAGAAGACTAAAAAAGCAGTTAAAAATATCCAGGCTAAAGTGGAGAAATCTACTTTAGGTGACCTAGGTGCTTTAGCTGAAATCAAGGCTAAAATGGATGACGATAAAGCGACTGGTAAAGACGCTTAATCTGGTCTAAGTAATTGATATAGCCCCGTTTAGCGATGCTATTCGGGGCTTTTTTTATAATAATCTTAACTCCAGAGTTCCCAATTTGGACGATTTTAGTCATAAATTGAGGATTATTAGTTAATTTTGCATCCCTGTATGAATAGAATATTTGTTGCTTTTTGTCTTCTTTTGGCCTTATCGTCTTGTACTTCAAAATTCCAAAAAATTTTAAAGAATAAGGATACCGATTACAAGGTAAAAATGGCAGAAAGTTATTTTTTACAAAAAAAATATTCTAACGCACAGCAGCTCTTTGAATCAGTTATACCTTTTGTAAAAGGAACGCCTCGATACGAAGAATTATATTTAAAATTTGCAAACTCTTATTACTTTGATAAAGACTATGAGAATGCAGAAAATTTATTTAAAACTTTTGTAGAGTATTTTCCGAATAGTCCAAGAACGGAAGAAGTGGATTATTTAAGAGCGTATACTTATTTTCTGCGTTCACCAAAAGCAGAATTAGACCAAACGACTACGAATAGAACTATTCAATTAATGCAACAATTTATTGATGGTCATCCTACTAGTACAAGAGTAAAAGATGCCACTGAAGTAATTGATGCTTCAAGAGCTAAGTTAGAATTGAAAGATTATAAAACTGCTACTTTGTATTCAGATCTTGCATTATTCAGAGCAGCCGCTATTTCTTATGGTCTATTATCGGATGGTTATCCTGATTCCAAAAATGCAGATAAGTATAAATTACTTACTTTAAAAGCCTATTATCAATTTGCTGAAAATAGTTTTGTAGATAAGCAAAAAGAGAGATTTGAAAAAGTAGTAGTAGAGTATAATGATTTTGTAGACCGTTACAGCGACAGTCCATTATTGGCTGAAGCAAAAAAAATAAAGAAACAAACAGACAATTATTTAAATTTAATAAAATGAGTAAACTAAGAAGAAATATGGGTGCTAATACCCCTTCTGTTGTAGAAACTAAAAGTTTGAAAGCTTTAAAGGGTAAGACAGGAAACTTATATGAGTCTATCTCTATTATTTCAAAGAGAGCTAATCAAATTAGTATTTCTGTAAGAGAAGAATTACATAGTAAATTAGAAGAATTTGCTAGTCATACCGATAGTTTAGAAGAAATACATGAGAACAAAGAGCAAATTGAAATTTCTAAGGCTTATGAGCGTATGCCTAATCCTGCTATTTTAGCCACTGCTGAATTTATAGATGATAAAATATATTACCGTAAAAACGAAGAAAGCGATTTATTCCGTTAGTATTTGCTTTTACACAATTAAAAACGTCCCGGAACTATTGAGGTATCGGGACGTTTTTGTATTTTAGGGTTAAATAGGTAGGCTATGCGTAAGAAATTATTAAGTACCATTATTCTGATGAGTTGCATGCTGCATTTATTGCATGCGCAAGAACTAGCGGCCACTATAACAATACAATCTAGTAAAGTTGACAATCAAGTAGATCCTAAAATCTTCCCTCAATTACAAATACAATTAAAAGATTTTATCAATCAACGTAAATGGTCCAATGATGCCTTTTCAAACGAGGAAAAAATTGATTGCAGCTTTTATATTACAATTGAAACTGTGGTGGCCCCAGGTATATACGATGCCAAATTAAGTATTGTTTCCAATAGGCCCATTCATAATGCAAGTTATAGTAGTTCTGTATTAAATATGCAAGATGCTAAGTTTACATTTAAATATCAGCTTTCTCAGCCCATTGAATTTAATGAAAATAGAATACAAGGTGCCGACCCTTTAGAGTCTAATTTAACCGCTACTATTGCCTATTATATTTATATAATTTTAGGATTAGATTATGATTCCTTTTCACCCAAGGCTGGCATGCCTTATTTTAATAAAGCTCTGAATATTGTATACAATGCACCTGAGGGTAGTGGTATTAGTGGTTGGAAGAGCTACGATGGGCAAAGAAATAGATATATTTTAATAGATAATTTAACTAAGTCCGGTAATGATAAAGTTCATGATGTAATATATAGTTATTACAGAGAAGGTTTAGATCAAATGACAGAGAAACCAGAATTGGCAAAGAGTAATATCTTAAATGCTTTAATAAACTTACAAGATATGAATGAGGGAGCAGTAAGCGGAATGCTTATTCCTATTATCATACAAGCAAAGTTTTCTGAAATTGTGGGTATTTTCAGTAATTCAGATAAAGCCACTCGAAAACAATTAATTACTACTTTGTCTTCCTTAGATATTGCAAATATTAACAAGTATAAAGAAAAGCTAGAATGAAAAAATGGGTAATATTTTTTTGTATATTATTGGGCTGTCAAACGAAAGCCGCTAAGGATAAGCGCCTAGATATGAAAACCATGCAAACAGTGGTTTGGCAATTAATGCAGGCCGATGAATATTATACTAGGGTATCTCTAGTAGATAGCACCTGGAAAGCAGACAAAAAAAATATCGAATTTTATCAGCAAATCTTTGATTTAAATAAGGTTGATAGAGTTGATTTTTATAATACTATCGATTATTTACAAAGACATCCTATAGAATTCAAAGAATTAATGGATTCGGTCAATGAGCTTTCGAAAAGAGAAAAAAAATAATATAATAACGTAGGTATTAAACTAGAATTCGCTAAAGAATTTTACTTTTGTGTTCTAACAATTAAATAAAAAAAATACAATAAACATGAGCAATTTAATGGGTAAACCCGCACCGGCCTTTACACTTTTTGATACTGATAAAAAAGCAGTAAATTTAGCAGATTACAAAGGTAAAAATGTAGTTGTCTTATTTTTCCCTTTAGCTTTCACTGGCGTTTGTACTGCTGAATTATGTAATATCAGAGACAATATTGGAATTTATAATACTGCTAATGCAGTTGTTTTAGGTATTTCTGTTGACTCATTATTTACTTTAGGTAAATTTAAAGAAGAGCAAAAATTAAATTTTTCTTTATTAAGCGATTTTAATAAAACAGCCATAACTGATTACGGTGTTAAATATGATGTATTCCCTGCTTTTGAAATGCAAGGTGTTAGCAAGCGTGCAGCCTTTGTAGTAGACAAAGACGGTGTTATTCAATATGAAGAAATTTGCGCAACACCAGGTGACTTACCAAACTTTGAAGCTATTCAAACGACTTTGAATAAATTGAACTGAAACCTCGCTTCATGTTAATTTTTATAGAATATAAAATTAACATTCCGCTCTCTAATGATTTTAAAAAAGGGTCCCGTTTTATCGGGACCCTTTTTTTGTTCGTGTCTATTTTTATAGAATATAAAATTAA
>RFVO01000072.1 GCA_009928005.1 Chitinophagia bacterium
TTCCAAATTCCCAATGCCTTTACACCCAATAGCGATGGGCATAACGATGTATTTAGAATTGTTGAAAATGGATATGTAAAAACATTAACAAGTTTTAGAGTGTACACTAAAAGCGGTAAGATGATTTTTAATAAAATAGATGAGGGCTGGGATGGAAGATATGCAGGCACCATGTTAGATGCCGATGTATATATATGGATTGCCGACTTTATTAATAAAAACAATTTGCAAGAACATTTATCGGGAACCGTTCTTTTATTAAAATAGATAATGCAAAACAAATTTGAATAAAAAATTTCTCATATTATTATTGTTCATTGTTTTTGCAGTAAATACTAATGCGCAGCAGGGAATTGGTTTATCTCAACCTTATATAAGCTCGCAATTTTTAAGCCCTGCAACAGTGGGCAATGGTAATTATGAGCAGCGTATTCAAACGAATCTTAAATCTCAATTTTTAGATGGGAATAATTTATATAGAACCTTGATTTCAGGATGGGATAGCCGTTTTAAAAACGCCGACCCTGAACAAAAAAATTATTTTGGAGTTGGGGCGCAGGTTATTTCAGATCAAGCTATGGCAGGGGTGATTAATTCTAATTATATCACTTTAGACTTTGCTTATCATCTTTTCTTAGATGCGAATTTAAAAAATGAACTTTCTTTAGGTTTGGGGGTTACTTATGGCCAAACCTATCTAGATAAATCAAAACTTTTTTTTGGAGAAGGTTTTAATATCGATGGATCTTACACTGCAGGTAACTATGATTATTTAAATAGTATAAAATCCTTCCCTCAAAATTTTTATTATAACACAGGTATTCTATTTACAAGACATACAGAAAATAATTTTATACAAGGCGGACTTACAGTCTCTTTTTTATCAAAACCAAAAACATTAATACTTAGTGTAGATACTGCTTCTGGAATGAAGTCTTCTGCCTTTTTTAATTATGAAAAGGTTTTAGAAAATGGGAGTAGTCTTATGACCCATCTTTCCTTTTCTAATAAAAATGGATTAAATCAAGCAGTGGTTGGTGGTTTATATAGTTTTCCTTTTAAAGATAAAACGGGTAAAGTAAATCGTATTTATATTGGCTGTTTTGACCGTTTGGAAGATGCAATAATACCAAGCTTTTCAATTATGATGGATAAATACACACTTGGCTTAAGCTATGATATTTATAACAACGACTTATCGGGTGCCAAACTAAAACAAAATGGTTTTGAAATTGCTCTCTCAGTTTCTTTAGGTAAAAAAAGAAATGAATGGATGAGAACTATTTTTGATTAAAACTAATAGCACAGTTTAACCACTCTGGGTCAAAACTCGCATTGTACTTTTTATAAAAATTAATAGCAGGTTCATTCCAATCTAATACCTGCCAGTTCATACCTATAAATTTTTTATCTTTTGCTTCTTGTATTAATGCATCAAATAATAAACTACCAATTTTTTTTCCGCGCATTTCTTCAGTCACTAATAAATCTTCTAAATACATTCTTTGTCCTTTCCAAGTAGAATATCGCACATAGTATAAAGCCATACCTACCACTACACCACTTATTTCCGCTACAAATGCCCACCAGACTGGCTTTGGGCCAAATCCGCTTTCTTCAAAATGAGATAGGGTAACGGTTACTTCATTTGGCGCTTTTTCATACACCGCTAATTCTTGAATAAGCTCTAGTAGTCTAGCACAGTCTTTTTTTTCGGCACGGCGTATA
Source organism: Chitinophagia bacterium (assembly GCA_009928005.1). Lineage (GTDB taxonomy): Bacteria > Bacteroidota > Bacteroidia > Chitinophagales > Chitinophagaceae > Sediminibacterium. The sequence continues at coordinate 1,729 of RFVO01000072.1, forward strand.
ATAATATCCATCAGAAAATTTGATTAGTTATAAGAATTAATTATAAATTAAATTATAGAAAGTGCTTGTGCTAAGTCGGCTTCTAAGTCCTCGTAGTTTTCTATTCCTACGCTCATTCTTATTAAACCATCTGTAATGCCGTATTTAATTCTTTCTTCTCTTGGTATGCCATAATGAGTCATACTAGCAGGATGTGATACTAAAGTATCTACTGTGCCTAATGAAACCGCTCGTGTACATATTTCTAAAGCGTCTAAAAATTTCTTACCCGCTTCAATACCACCTTTTAATTCAAAACTTATTAAAGGGGCATGTTGTTTCATTTGTTTGCTAGCAATAGCATGATCTGGGTGGGAACTCAAACCTGTATAGTTTACTTTTTCAATAGCTGCATGATTGTCTAAAAACCCAGCAACTTTAGCAGTATTGCTGCAATGTCTTTCCATTCTTATTTCTAAAGTTTTCATGCCTTGTATTAGTAAGTATGAGTCAAAAGCATTGCTATTACCACCTAATAATACATGCCATTTCCAAACCTTGGAATTCATAAATTCTAAGTCTTTTCCTAATAAAACACCATTTAAAGCCGAACCATGTCCGTTTAAAAATTTAGTGGCTGAATGAAAAACAAAATCGGCGCCAAGGGCAAAGGGTTGTTGTAAATAAGGCGTAGCTACTGTATTATCAACAGAAACTTTAACATTATGTGCATGTGCTATTTTACAAATGCTTTCAATGTCCACACACTGTAAGGTAGGGTTAGCGGGTGTTTCCAAATGAATTAACTTCACATTCTTATTAGCTTCTAAGGTTTGTTTTAATAATTCACTATCTCTTACATCAATAATAATAGTCTTAATACCTGCTTCTAATAAAAGCTTTTGCATTAATTCTTGAGTACCTCCATATAATGAGAAATGAGATATTAATGTATCGCCTGCACTTAAATTACTTAAAAATAAAGTACTCATGGCAGCTTGCCCACTTGAATGAAGTAATGCTTTTAATTGAAGGGGTTCTCCTTTTTCATTCGTTAAACCATGCGCTTCTAATGCTTCTATAGTTTGTTCTGCTGCAGCAAATGTGGGGTTGCCCCATCTTGTATATAATTTTGTTTTATCTGTTCCTTTAAAACGTTCCATACCTTCTTGAGCAGTATCAAAAGTAAAAGTAGAAGTTGCGTATATAGGAGTTGTATGAGAAGAATTATTATTTTCTTTAGCTGCCGTATGTAATGTTAAAGTGCTAATGCCTTTAATTTTTTTATTTTTCATATTCACTTTTTTAACTCTTTTAAATATATATTAATAAGCCCACTTTATCCAAGCAGCGCCCCATGTAAATCCACCACCAAAAGCAGCTAGCACTAAATTATCTCCTTTCTTGAGTTGTTTCTCCCAATCCCATAAACAAAGTGGTATGGTGGCAGCTGTTGTGTTTCCGTATTTTTGAATGTTAATCATTACTTTTTCCATAGTAAGACCCATTCTATTGGCAGTGGCATCAATAATACGCAAGTTAGCTTGATGCGGCACTAGCCAAGCAATATCATCGCCCGTTAATTTATGTTTTTCCATAAGCTCCGCACTTACATCGGCCATGCCTTTCACTGCAAACTTAAATACAGGTTGACCATCTTGAAATGCAAAATGTTCTTTCGCCATCACCGTTTCAAAACTAGCTGGCTTTAAACTACCACCTGCTTTTAGATTTAAATATTTCCCTCCGCTTCCATCGCTTTTTAAAATAGCATCTTGAAAACCTAACCCATCGGTACATGGTTCTAATAAAACTGCACCCGCACCATCGCCAAATAAAATACAAGTGGCTCTATCGGTGTAATCAATTATGGAACTCATTTTATCAACGCCTACTACAATTACTTTTTTATACCTGCCTGTTTCAATAAAACTAGCACCAGTAGTAAGTGCAAATACAAATCCACTACATGCTGCACCTAAATCAAAACCAAATGCATTTTTAGCACCCACTTTATCGCCAATTAAATTAGCAGTAGAAGGAAAGGGCATATCGGGCGTTACAGTTGCGCATATAATACAGTCAATTTCTAAAGGATCTAGTTTCTTCTTTCGAATTAACTCTAGTATTGCTTCAGTGGCCATATCAGAACTTGCCTTGCCTGCTTCGCGCAGAATTCTACGCTCCGAAATACCTGTTCTAGATTTGATCCATTCGTCGTTGGTATCCACCATTTTTTCAAGGTCGAAATTGGTCAATTTAGTTTCTGGAACATATCCTCCAACAGCAGTTATGGCAGCTCTTAAAGTAGGCGTCATGGAATATCATTTAGTTTAGCTTACAAATATCCGAAAATTTGCTTAAGAATTGTTTCAAATACCCATTTTTCGTTGCTTATTTGTTAATTTTGAACGTATTATGATAGCATTTCTACAAGGCCAATTTGTTCAAGTTACACCTGCCAAACTTATAGTGGATGTGGGGGGTGTTGGATATGAAGTAAATATTAGTTTACATACCTATGAAGCCATTTCAAAAAAGGAAAAAGGAATGCTGCATACTTACTTGCATATCACTGAAAATGCACAAGTACTTTTTGGTTTTCATGAACAACAAGAAAAGGAATTATTTCTTCAATTAATTAGTGTTTCGGGTGTAGGAGCAAGTACCGCTAGAATGATGTTATCTGGTATGCGCCCCGATGAAATTGTAAGAGCCATTATACAAGGTGAAGCAAGACAATTAGAACAAATTAAAGGAATTGGAAAAAAATCGGCAGAAAGGTTAGTGCTTGAATTAAGAGACAAACTTTCTAAAATGAATGTGGCGAATAATCCGAATGGAGGTTTTGCTTTAACCAATAAGAACACACCTCATCAGGATGCAGTGCAAGCGCTTGTTTCTTTAGGCATTCAAAAAGCCGTTGCAGAAAAAGCGGTTGACAAAACTTTACAGGCAGAGGGGGCTGAAATGAGTTTAGAATCATTGATTAAGGCTGCACTTAAAAACTGTTAATTTAAAACTTCAACTTTTTTTCTTTGAAACTATTGCAAACAATTTTATTGTCAGGCTTATTACTTCTTTGGGAAGGTGAATTGCTTGCGCAATCGAAAGGTTTACAAGTTCCTTTCAAAGACACAGCGGTAGCAAAAAAAACAAAGGACAGCGTTAGAGTTTATTATGGAAGAGATTCTTTGCATTATACCATTAAAGATAGAAGAGGCGATTTTTTATCACAACCTAGTAATAACCCTTTTGATTTAACAGATACCAGTGTGGTAAAACGCAGAGTCGATTACGATCCTACCACTAAAACCTATTCCATTGCCGATTTAATTGCGGGCAAGGCACAAAGAGTGCCTTCTACTTTAACCTTTGATGAGTTTTGGAAATTAAAAACGGCCAAGGATGAGCAAGCCTATTTTATGCAAAGGTCAAATTCTTTGGGTACTTTAAATAGGAAGATGAGTAGGCCAAAAACAAAAGTGTATGATAGTTATTTTGATAGGTTGTTTGGAAAAACAGGATCGGATTTAAAAATAGATATTAAACCTGTAGGTGAAATTAATATTAAAGCAGGCTATCAGGGTCAAATAGTAGATAACCCTACTTTACCTGAGCGTGCTAGAAAAAATGGGGGGCTTGATTTTGATGCGAATACCAATTTTAGTATGAACGCTAGTATTGGTGATAAACTAAAGTTTCCAATTAATTTAAATTCATTGTCCAACCTAGGTTTTGATAACCAAATTAAATTAAGTTATAAAGGCAAGAAAGATGAAATTGTAAAAAGTATTGAAGCGGGTAACATTAATTATATTTCAAGAAGTATTTTAATTCCTAGTACACAAAATTTAATGGGTGTAAAAACGCAATTACAATTTGGAAAATTATTTGTGACGGCTGCCATTGCCAATCAGAAGTCACAAAGACAATCAATGAACTTACAAGGAGGCGCTACCACGCAGCGTTTTCAAAAAAGGTTGGACGACTATGAAGAAAACAGACACTTTTTATTAGCGCAACATTTTAGAAAGAACTACAATAAGGCCATGAGTACCTTGCCCATTGTTAATTCACAAATTCAAATTAAAAGAATTGAAGTGTGGGTAACCAATCGTAATGGACAAACCACTAATGCAAGAGATGTAGTAGGCTTAGTAGACTTGGGGGAACGCTTTCCGGGCAAAAAAGAATGGGAAGAAGTTTCAAGACGGGATACTTTTCCAGACAACGGCGCCAACCAATTATATGCTAAAATAATTAACAACCCACTTGCCAGAAATCCGGCTGGGGTTTCAACTGTATTAACCGCTGCAGGGCTAAGATCGGCAGAAGACTATGAACGCACATTTGCAAGAAAGTTAACCGAGAATGAATATTTTTTCAATCCACAAATTGGATTTTTATCTTTAAATATTCCACTGCAACCCGATGAAGTATTGGGCGTGGCTTATCAATACACCTATAATGGAAAAGTATATCAGGTGGGTGAGTTTTCTGAAGGTATAGCACTCGATCCTAATAAAGGCGTACAACAAATTTTATATTTAAAATTATTAAAAGCCACTACACAAAGAACCGATTTACCCATTTGGAACTTGATGATGAAAAACGTTTACTCTCTAGATTTATTTGGTTCTATTCAACAACAAGACTTTCAGTTAAACTTAATGTATGAGTCGCCCGGTAATGGTTTAAAAAGATATTTACCTAATTCTGATGCGCCTGTAAGAGGTTTATCCTTAATTAAAATTTTAGGTTTAGACCGATTAAACAATAGAAACGATCCACAACCCGATGGTCAATTTGACTATGTAGAAGGCTACACGGTATTATCTAAAATGGGACGCATTGTTCTTCCTTATTTAGAACCTTTTGGTGAAGACTTAGAAAAATTGGCTTTTTCTACTGCTGAAATGGCTTCCGTTAAAGAAAAGTATTTATACAAAGAATTATACACTAAAATAAAAGCAGAAGCACAAACCTATAACAACTTAAATAGGTTTGTAATGGAAGGTCAGGTAAAAGGAAGTGCCGGAGGGGCGGAGATAAGTTTAAATGCCTTCAATGTACCCCCGGGTTCTGTAAGTGTGAGAGCAGGCGGACAAATTTTAAGAGAAGGCATTGATTATTTAGTTGATTATGGTTCAGGTACAGTAAGAATCATTAACCCAGGTATTTTAGGTTCTAATATTCCGGTGAATGTTTCTTATGAAAATAATTTAGGATTTGGTTTTCAAGAAAGAGGATTTAGAGCCCTTCGATTAGATTACATGCAAAGTAAAAATTTCAATTTTGGTGTTTCAAGTACAAGACTAAGTGAGCGTCCGTTTTTTACAAAAACTAATTTTGGTTCAGACCCCATTAAAAACTCTATGTATGGTTTTGATTTTAATTATAAAGCAGACCTACCTGGTTTAACAAGAGCCTTAGATCGTTTACCTTTTTATCAAACAAAAGCAAAGTCTTCAATCACGGCTTATGGAGAAGCAGCATACTTGCAACCAGGTCATGCGCAACAAATAGGTAAAGCAGGTAGTGGTGTGGTATACTTAGATGATTTTGAATCGACCAGAACCAATATCGATTTACGTTTTCCTTTCACCGCCTGGGCCTTGGCTTCAACGCCCATGGATCGTTTTAAAGAGGGTTCTTTGACAGACAACATTGAGTACAATAAAAACAGAGCAAGAATAGCTTGGTATACTATTGAACCTACTTTGCAAGATAAGAACAGTTCTAATAATCCAATAAGTAGTAATCTTAAATCATTAAGTGACCCAAGAGTGCGCCAGGTATTTACCAATGAATTATTTCCTAATAAGACTACCAATATTACCGATGTACAGTTACCTACTTTTGATTTAACTTATTATCCAAAAGAAAGAGGTCCCTATAACTATAATTATGATGGCGGTGAATTAGATGCAGCCCTACCTGGAAAATTTAATAAAGAAGCAGCTTCTAAAAAATGGGGAGGTATTATGCGTGCCTTAGACCAAACCGATTTTGAAACTAGCATTATTGAATATGTTGAATTTTGGGTACAAGACCCTTTTATAAAATCGCCGGCAACCAGCGGTAAATTAATTTTAAACTTAGGAAATGTAAGTGAAGATATTTTGCGTGATGGACGACGCTTTTATGAAAATGGAATGCCTACACCAACTATTCCTGCAAGTGTTGATAGTTCTACTTGGGGAAGAGTCCCCACAAATCCAATTCAAGTAACTAATGCATTTAGTAATAATCCGGAAGATAGAAAATACCAGGACGTAGGTTTAGATGGTTTAACCGATAGTTTAGAGATTAAACAAAGAGCCGATGTGATTGCAAAATATAATTTATCTACAGCTACTGAATTAGGCAAGCAATTTTTTGCCGATCCTAGTTCAGATAACTATGTATGGTATAGAGATCCAAAATATGATGCGAATAAAACAGATATCTTAGGCAGGTATAAATATTTTAATAACCCACAAGGGAATTCTTCTTTAGCAGGTACCAGTGAATTTAGTAGTGCGGCTACCTTGCTTCCCGACAATGAAGATTTAAACAGAGATAATACCTTAAACGAAACGGAAGCTTATTTTGAATATGAAATTCCATTAGATAAAGGACGTATAGCTGCTACTAAATATGTAACAGATGCAAAAACTGTGAATGTTACACTCGCCGATGGTACTGCTAGTTCAGAAAATTGGTATTTATTTAGAGTACCTATAAAATCATTTTCAAATAGAGTAGGTGGAATAAGAGATTTTAAATCGATTCGTTTTTTAAGAATGTATTTGACTGGTTTTGAAGATTCCATTACACTTCGTTTTGCCAAATTAGATTTAGTGCGTAATCAATGGAGGCAGTATACTAATGTGGTTGACTATAATGAACAATATACACCTTTAACCGATTTAACTGGACTCAATACACTTGCTGTAAGTGTGGAAGAAAATAGTAGTCGGGTGCCTGTAAATTATATTATTCCTCCAGGTATTGAGCGTGTTCAATTGTTAAGTAATAATGGGGTAAACTTGCTTCAAAATGAACAAGCCCTTTCAATGCAGTTTAAAGGTTTGAAACCAGCAGGTAGGGCAGGCGCTTCTCCAAGAGGGGTTTTTAAAACTATGAATGTTGATGTAAGACGCTATGGAAGACTATCCATGTTTTTACATGCAGAAAACATGCTTAATAGTTCTACTAAAATAAATGATGGCGACTTAACAGCAGTAATTCGTATAGGTCAAGATTTTCAAAATAATTTTTATGAAATACGCATTCCGCTCCGTATTACCAAGGGTGAGTTAAATGGTAAAGTATTGGCCGATTCGGTTTGGCCAGCTGACAATGAATTAAATTTAAGTTTGAGTGATTTGATAACACTTAAAATGGAAAGAGATAATAATTCTTCAT
>RFVO01000073.1 GCA_009928005.1 Chitinophagia bacterium
TCTCTTTTTAAAAAGAGAAAACTAAGGAAAAGGTCGGCAGCAAACAGGGATTGAATCCGAGCTACTATAATCTAACCATTAGACTGTAGCATCATCATCGGATGTCCTCAGAACCAAGCGCGGGGCATAAACCGCAAAACAGATGAAAGGTATTATTGGAAAAAAAATTGGCATGACCAGCATTTTCGGTCAAGATGGTAAGCAAATTGCTTGCACCATCATTGAAGCTGGACCTTGCACAGTCACTCAAGTTAAAACACTTGAAATTGATGGCTATAGTGCCGTGCAGTTAGCATTAGGCGACAAAAAAGAAAAGCATTCTACAAAGTCTGAAATTAATCACTACGCAAAAGCGCAGACAGCTCCAAAACGTTTTGTAAAAGAATTCCGCAATTACTCTCTAGAGAAGGCATTAGGTGAAACAGTAACTCTTGATATTTTCGAAGAAGGTGATGCTATTGAAGTAGTTGGTACAACGAAAGGAAAAGGTTTCCAAGGTGTTGTAAAGCGTCACGGATTTAGCGGTGTGGGTGAAGCCACTCACGGACAACACGATCGTTCTCGTGCACCAGGTTCTATTGGTGGATCATCATATCCAGCAAGAGTATTCAAAGGTATGCGTATGGCCGGCCGTATGGGTTCTGATCGCGTTAAAGCTAAAGGCTTAACGGTATTAAAATTATTCCCAGAAAAAAACTATTTATTAGTCAGTGGTTCAGTACCAGGCAATAACGGTTCAATCGTTTTAATCCAAAAGTAATCACCTATTAATCGACAATCATGCAATTAGAAGTATTAAATATAAAAGGCAAAAAAACAGGTAGACAGGTTGAATTACCTGCTGAAATTTTTGGCGCAACACCAAACGATCACGTTATTTATTTAGCAGTGAAGCAGTATTTAGCTGCACGTCGTTCTGGTACACATAAAGTAAAGACTCGTGCGGAAGTTCAAGGAGCAAGCAGAAAATTACATAAGCAAAAAGGTACAGGGGGTGCTCGTAAGGGTAATATCCGTAACCCATTATACAAGGGTGGTGGTACTATCTTTGGACCAAAACCACATAGCTATGATTTTAAATTAAATCGTAAAGTAAAAGACTTGGCAAAAATTTCTGCATTATCTCATAAAGCAATTGACCAAGCTATTTTAGTCTTAGAAGACATTGAAATGAAGTCGCCAAAAACTGCTACCATTTCTACTATAATTAGTCAGTTAAATTTAGATAACAAAAAAACATTAGTTATTCTTCCAGAGTACGATGAAAATATTTATTTAAGTACACGAAATATTCCAAATGTAGCTAGTACTTTATTAGCTGATATTAATACATACGACATTATGAATGCCGATATATTAGTTATCACTGAAGGGGCTGCTAAAATTTTTAACGAAGAAGAAGCTGTAGTAGCATAAGCTGAACGACTTTAAAATTATAATTATGAAATTGACAGAAATATTAATAAAGCCTATTCTTACTGAGAAAGCAAATGGCCAACAAGAAAAGTTGAGAAGATATGCATTCAAAGTAGACCGTAGAGCGAACAAATTAGAAATTAAAACCGCAATAGAGCAATTTTATGGTGTTAATGTTTTAGAAGTTAACACATTGGTTGTTCCAGGTAAAAATAAAACACGTTCCACTAAAGCAGGTATTATCTCTGGTATAAAATCTGGATATAAGAAAGCATTAGTAACTGTAGCAGAAGGTGAAACCATTGACCTTTACGCTACAATATAAATAAAACAATAGCCCGCGAAGCTGAAAAATTCGTAAGACTCAAAGTCTTTAAAAAGTAAAAGAAAAAAAATGGCATTAAGAAAGTACAAACCAATTACAGCAGGAACCCGTTGGAGAATCGGGAATGCCTACGCTGAGATTACCACTAACCAACCCGAAAAGAGTTTGTTAGAACCACAAAAGAAAACGGCTGGACGTAACTTCCAAGGTCGTCGCGCTATGCGTTACATGGGTGGCGGTCATAGACAACATTATCGTATCATCGATTTTAAAAGAAATAAAACTGAAATGGAAGCTACAGTTGTTTCTATCGAGTACGATCCAAATAGAACAGCATTTATCGCATTAGTTCAATATACTGATGGCGAAAAAAGATATATCATTTGCCCACAAGGTTTACAAGTAGGTACAAAAGTATCTTCTGGTGAGAATGTAGCTCCTGAGGTTGGAAATGCTTTACCAATGAAGTCAATCCCATTAGGTACTATCATTCATAATGTTGAAATGCAACCAGGTCAAGGTGGAAAACTCGTACGTAGTGCAGGTTCTTCTGCTCAATTAGCAAATAAGGAAGATGATTACGCTGTATTGAAAATGCCTTCTGGTGAATTACGTAAAGTTTTAATTAACTGTTACGCAACTGTGGGTGTTGTTTCTAATAGCGATCATAACTTAGAAACAGCTGGTAAAGCAGGAAGAAATCGTTGGAAAGGCGTTCGTCCTCGCGTAAGAGGTGTTGCCATGAACCCAGTAGATCATCCGATGGGTGGTGGTGAAGGTAGAGCGTCTGGTGGACATCCAAGAAGCAGAACTGGTAAATATGCTAAAGGAGAAAAAACTAGAACAAGAGGAAAGGGTAGCGATAAATTAATTATCCAACGCCGTGATGGAAAAAAGTTAACAAAATAATTTAATAAAACATTTAACTCATAAACTATGGGTCGTTCGATTAAAAAAGGTCCTTATATAGATCATAACCTTGAAGTAAAAGTAGAGGGTATGAACGGAGGCAAAACTAAAAAAGCAGTTATCAAAACTTGGAGTCGTAGAAGTACAATCTCTCCAGAATTTGTTGGACATACTTTTGCAGTTCATAATGGCAATAAATTTATCCCTGTGTATGTCACCGAATTTATGGTAGGACACAAGTTGGGTGAATTCTCTCCAACAAGAAACTTCAGAGGTCACGCTGGAACTAAGAAATAAAAAACTAGTATAAACACATTAAGAAATGGAAGCAGTAGCTAAACTAAACAATTATCCCACAGGCCCTCGTAAAATGCGTTTGCTTGCAGACGTAATACGTGGCATGGAAGTGGAGAAAGCATTGGCAATTTTGGAGTTCCATCCACAACACAACGCTGTGCCTTTGGCTAAGTTGTTGAAAAGTGCAATTAATAATTGGGAACAAAAAAATAGCGGCGCAAGCGCGGCAGATAGCAGCTTGGTTGTAAAAACAGTTTTTGTTGACGGTGGTCGTACGTTAAAGCGTATGCGTCCAGCGCCACAAGGCCGTGGATACAGAGTGCGTAAGCGTAGTAACCATGTTACTATGATTGTAGATTCGAAATCAGATTTAAAAAATTAAATATTCTAAACCATTACTATGGGTCAGAAAGCAAATCCAATTGGAAACAGATTAGGCATCATCCGCGGATGGGAAAGCAACTGGTACGGCAGTAAAAAAGATTACGCTACTAAGTTGATCGAGGACCATAAAATCCGTACTTATTTAAATGCGCGTATTAGCAAAGGCGGCATCGCACGTATTGTCATCGAACGTACTTTAGGTAAGTTAATCGTAACTATTCATACCTCAAAACCAGGTATCATCATCGGAAAGGGTGGTGGAGAAGTTGATCGTATTAAAGAGGAGTTGAAAAAGTTAACTGGTAAAGATGATGTTCAAATTAACATCCTAGAAATTCGTCGTCCAGAGTTAGATGCAACAATTGTTGCTGATACTATTGCACGTCAAATTGAAAACCGTATTAACTACAAGCGTGCTATTAAAATGGCCATCGCTTCTACTTTAAGAATGGGTGCAGAAGGTATTAAAGTAAAAGTCGGCGGACGTATTGGTGGTGCAGAGATTGCACGTAGTGAAGAAATCAAACAAGGCCGTGTTCCTTTACATACTTTCAGAATGGACATCGATTATGCTAACGTATACGCTTTAACAGTGTATGGTAAAATCGGAATCAAAGTATGGATTTGTAAAGGTGAGGTTTTAGGAAAACGCGAATTGAATCCAAACTTTGTAGGTGGTAAAGAAGGTGGAGAGAGAGCAGACCGCCCAGGTGGAGATCGTCGTGACGATAGAGGTGGTTTTGATCGTGGAAATGATCGTCGTCAAGGTGGCGGTGGTGGAAGAAAAAGATAATTATTTATAAAAAGAGTATAACAATAACAATATGTTACAGCCAAAAAGAAGTAAACATAGAAAACAACAGAAAGGACGAATTCGTGAAATCGCGAAGCGCGGCGCTTCTATTGCATTTGGTTCTTTTGCCTTAAAATCATTAGACCCAATTTGGTTAACCAACAGACAATTAGAGTCTGCTCGTCAAGCAATGACTCGTGCAATGAAAAGAGAAGGAAATGTTTGGATTCGTGTTTTTCCTGATAAGATAATTACGCGTAAACCTGCAGAGGTGAGAATGGGTAAAGGTAAGGGTAACCCTGAATTCTGGGCTGCTGTTGTAGAGCCAGGACGTATCATCTTTGAAATAGATGGTGTTACTCCAGAAGTTGCTAAAGAAGCAATGGGTTTAGCCGCACAAAAATTACCTATCAGAACAAAATTTGTTACAAGAAGAGATTTGTAATATAATAAAGTAGTAAAAAAAAGTATTCGCTATGGCAGACAAAAAATATGATTTTAATAAAGGTTTAAAAGATTTAAACGTTACCGACCTTAAAGCTCGTATCGATGAAGATCAATTAAGACTTAAGAAACTAGAGTTCGCTCATGCTATTTCTCCTTTAGAGAATCCAATGAGTATCCGCGGACTTCGTAAAGATATTGCCCGTTTAAAAACGGAATTAAAGAAAAAAGAGTTAGGTATCTAATTAAAAAAGCAGATAAGCTAACCAAAAATTAATAACAATGGTAGAAAGAAATTTACGTAAAACGAGAATCGGAGTTGTCACAAGCGACAAAATGGATAAAACCATTACAGTGGCAGTGGAAAGAAAAGTAAAACACCCGATCTATGGAAAGTTCGTGAAAAAAACAACTAAGTTCCATGCGCACGATGAAAAACAAGAGTGCACAATTGGTGACATTGTAAAAATCATGGAGACACGTCCATTAAGTAAAACAAAGCGTTGGAGATTAGTAGAAGTAGTTGAAAAAGCTAAATAAACTAATCCAAAAAGTAAATAAACAGTATTCACCCAACCTTGAAAAAGGAAGGATAAAAGCTAAAAGCTAAAAAAAATGATTCAGCAAGAAAGTAGGCTCAATGTAGCTGATAATAGTGGCGCCAAAGAAGTACTTTGTATAAAAGTGCTAGGAAATAGCGGGCAAGACTATGCAAAAATTGGTGACAAAATTGTTGTTACTGTAAAAGATGCAATCCCTGCAGGTGGTATCAAAAAAGGTACAGTATCTAAAGCGGTTATTGTACGTACAAAAAACAAATTACGTCGTAAGGACGGATCTTATATCCGTTTTGATGACAATGCAGTTGTATTATTAAACACTTCTGACGAGCCAAGAGGTACCCGTATTTTTGGGCCAGTGGCACGTGAATTGCGTGATAAAGGATACATGAAAATTGTTTCATTAGCACCAGAGGTGTTATAAATTATAAATTATGAGTAACAGATTCAAACCCAAATTCAACATCAAGAAAGGCGACACTGTAGTAGTGATTGCTGGTGATGACAAGGACTTGAAAAAGCCTCGCACCGTGTTGGATGTAATCGTAGATAAAGGTCGCGTTATAGTGGAAGGTGTTGCAATGGCAACAAAACACACTAAACCATCTGCATCTAACACAAAAGGTGGCATCATTAAAGTAGAAGCTTCTATCAGCATTAGTAATGTAATGTTATGGGATGCGAAAAGTGCAGCAGCTACTAAAGTGAAGCGTACAAGAGTTGACGGAAAATTAGTAAGAACTTCAAAAAAATCAGGGGAGGTAATTAAATAATGAGCACAGTAAAATATACTCCAAGATTAGCAGATAAGTACACTAAAGAAGTGATACCTGCTTTATCAAAAAAGTTTGGTTACAAGTCTGTAATGCAAACTCCTAAGTTGGAAAAAATTTGCATCAACCGTGGTGTGAATGGCGCAGTAAATGACAAGAAATTAGTTGATATCGCTTTAGACGAGTTAACAATGATTACTGGTCAAAAAGCTGTTCCAACAATGTCTAAAAAAGATATCTCAAACTTTAAATTACGTAAGGGTATGCCAATTGGTGCTCGCGTAACTTTAAGAGGAGTGAAAATGTATGAATTCTTAGATCGTTTAGTTTCTGTAGCACTACCTCGTGTTCGTGACTTCAAAGGAATTAGCGATAAAGCTTTCGATGGTCGTGGCAACTATACTTTAGGTGTTACTGAGCAAATCATTTTCCCTGAGATTGATATCGATAAAGTAAATAAGATCACTGGTTTGGATATCACTTTTGTGACATCTGCAGGATCTAATGAAGAAGCATACGAGTTATTAAAAGAATTAGGTATGCCTTTCAAGAATAGTAAAAAAGACAATAACTAAAATAACAAGTTAAAAAAGAATTATGGCAAAAGCATCAATCAAAGCCAGACAAAAGAAGCGTGAAGCAATGGTTAAAAAATTTGCAGAAAAGCGCGCAACTTTAAAAGCAGCTGGTGATTACGCAGGTTTAGATAAACTACCTAAAAATGCATCACCTGTTCGTCTAAAAAATCGTTGTCAATTAACGGGTCGTCCTAAAGGCTATATCCGTTACTTCGGCGTATCAAGGATTGTATTCCGCGATATGGCTTTGAATGGTTTAATTCCAGGTGTTAAAAAAGCAAGCTGGTAAATTAATTAACAAAATTTAGAACTGATTTAAAATAGTAATATGGTAACAGATCCAATAGCAGACTACTTAACTAGAATACGTAATGCTCAAATGGCGCAACATCGTATCGTTGAAATTCCTGCTTCCAACTTAAAAAAGCGTATCACTGAAATTTTGTATGATCAAGGATATATCTTGAAATACAAATTTGAAGATGATAGTAAACAAGGGTTAATTAAAATTGCCTTGAAGTACGATCCATCTACAAAACAACCAGCGATTCGTTCTTTAGATCGTATCAGTCGTCCTGGTTTGCGTCAATACGCTAAGCCAGCTGAAATTAAAAGAGTAAGTAATGGTTTAGGTATTGCTATCTTAAGTACCTCAAAAGGAGTATTAACCGATAAGCAAGCTAAAGCGAACAATGTAGGTGGCGAAGTATTATGTGCTATCTCTTAATGAGCTGCACAATAATATAAAGTAATAAATTAATTACTTGATTTGTACTTAAGCCTTTAGTCGGGGCTGAAAGCAATCAGGTATCAAACAAAATAAAAAAAACGACTATGTCTAGAATTGGAAAAAAACCTGTAAGTATCCCAAAAGGGGTAACCATCACTGTGGATGGTGCAGTGGTAACAGTAAAAGGTCCTAAAGGAACTTTAACTCAAGAAATTGATCGTGATATCGAAATCGAAATCACTGCAGAAGAATTGATTGTTAAACGTCCTACAGAACAAATTCGTCACAGAGCTATGCACGGTTTATACCGTTCTTTAATTAGCAATCTGGTGAAAGGTGTAACAGAAGGGTATAAAAAAGATTTAGAGTTAGTAGGTGTGGGTTTTAAAGCCACTAACGCTGGTAATATATTAGATCTTGCTTTAGGATATTCACACAATATTATTTTTGAAGTTCCTAAAGAATTAAAAGTATCTACTACTACAGAGAAAGGACAAAATCCTAAAATCTTTTTAGAAGGTAGCGACAAACAATTAATTGGACAAGTAGCTGCAAAGATTCGTGGTTTACGTAAACCAGAACCATACAAAGGAAAAGGGGTACGTTATGCTGATGAGGTGGTAAGAAGAAAAGCAGGTAAAGCAGCAGGTAAATAAAAATTAAAAAATAAAAGAGCGGCAGCATCGCTCGACTAAAAAATAAATAATATGAGTAAATTAGCTCAAAGACAAAAAATCAGATTTAGAATTCGCAAAAAAGTAATTGGTACTGCAGCGAAACCTCGTTTATCTGTATTCAGAAGTAACGCCGATATTTATTGTCAACTTATTGATGATGTAAATGGTGTAACATTAGCTTCATCTTCTTCAAGAGAAGCAGATATTGCTGCTCAAAAAGTAGTAAAAATTGAAAAAGCTAAATTAGCAGGTCAAGCAATTGCTAAAAAAGCAGCATCGCTTTCAATTACAACATGTGTATTCGACAGAGGTGGTAATTTATACCACGGTAGAATTAAGGCAGTTGCTGAAGGTGCAAGAGAAGGTGGATTACAATTTTAATTCGATAAAAATACTAATAGAAAATCATGTCTAAAGTAAATGTAAATAAAGTTAAAGCAGCAGGTGATGTGGAACTAAAAGAAAAAGTAGTTTCTATTAACCGTGTAGTTAAAACAACAAAAGGTGGACGTACTTTTAGCTTCTCAGCTTTAGTAGTAGTAGGTAACGAAAATGGCGTTGTAGGTCAAGGTCTAGGAAAAGCCAAAGAAGTTCAAGAAGCTATTACAAAAGGTATTGAAGATGCAAAAAAGAACTTAGTAAAAGTGCCTATTATGCACGGAACAATTCCACACGATCAATTAGCTAAAGATGGTGCTGCCAAAGTTTTAATCAAGCCAGCTGCGCATGGAGCGGGTGTAATTGCGGGTGGTAGCATGCGTGCTGTATTAGAGAGCGCAGGTATCACTGACGTACTAGCAAAAAGTTTAGGTTCTGCAAACCCACATAATGTGGTGAAAGCAACTATCAAGGCTTTAGGTTTATTACGTGAGCCTATTCAAGTAGCAAAAACAAGAAGTATCAAATTATCAAAAGTATTCAACGGATAAGCTTATCAGTAAGCAATTCAAAATACGAGTATAAATAATTCAATGATGAAAAAAATAAAAATTACGCAAGTTAAAAGTGGCATTGACAGATCAGAGCGTCAAAAGCAAACTTTAATTGCATTAGGTTTAAGAAAGTTAAACGCTACTAAAGAAGTAGAGGCCACTCCACAAATCTTGGGAATGGTTAACAAAGTATTACACTTAGTAAAAGTGGAAGAAATAGCTTAAGCTATTT
>RFVO01000074.1 GCA_009928005.1 Chitinophagia bacterium
GAAATACACTTATAAAATTACCAGTATAAAAAAAATTCTAATTGCGCTTTTGCTATGTATTAGTGCTAGTCAAACTTTTGCCCAAAGCAGTAATGGGATATTTTTTCAAGCTGTTGCTAGAGATAATTTTTCTAATCCTGCCAAGGATAGAAATATTTATGTTCAATCTACCATTATACAAAATACCACTACTGGAACAAAAGTATTAATAGAAGTACATAAGTCTAGTACTGATGCAATGGGTGTATTCAATATTACTATTGGTAATGGGCAAAGAACCGGCGGTGCTGCTACAAGTATTGCAACCATTGATTGGTCTAAAGGCCCTTTTTATTTAAATTTAAAAATTGCCATTACCCCTTTTAGCGCTAGTGATAATTGGGATTATACTAAGGAATTAGTAGACATGGGTACCACAAGTTTTGGTGCTGTTCCTTTTGCATTTTATTCAGCAAGTTCCGCTAAAGTAGATGATAAGTTAAATGCAACTGATACCACAAAAATGTTAGCAGTGTACGCCAAGGCTATGTCGGTAAAAACATTAGAAACATCACTTGCCACTAAATTAACAGCGGCCGATACACTTACTATGTTAGCGCCTTATGCTAAGGCAGCTTATACGATTGATTCTAGCTTTTTCAAAACTCAATTGGCCACAAAATTATCAATTGCAGATAGTACAAAATATGTTACACCTTCACAATTAGCAGCAAAAACATTTGATCAAACACCCATAACAAATGCAATAGCTACTAAGTTAAATATTGCTGATAGCACAATTAAATTTGTAACACCTACTCAACTTTCAAAATATAATTTTTCAGGTGCTGTAGGAGCAACTATTGATACTACTAGTTTGTCAAATAGAATTAATCTAAAGGCAAGTACTACGGAAATTACAAATTTAAATTCATCATTAGGTAATAAAATAAATATTACAGATAGTACAATTAAATTTGTTACACCCACTCAATTAGCGAATTATAACTTTTCTGGTGGTGGTGGAACAACAGTAGATACCACAAGTTTATCTAATAGAATTAATTTAAAAGCAAATGCTAGTGACTTAAGTTCATTAAACGCTACTGTAGTTTCTAATACTTCAAATATTACATCTAATACTTCTGCTATTACTTCTGAAACTACCACAGCAAGAGCTGCTGAACTAACATTAACAAATAATGTTGCCTCAAACATAACCAGTATAACAGCTAATGCAAATGCAATAATCTCTGAAGCTACTACTGCAAGGGCTGCTGAATTAACACTTACAAATAATGTAGCATCAAATACTTCTAGCATAAGTTCAATAAATAGCACTGTTTCTTCTCAAGCTTCTAGTATTAACTTATTAACCAATAATTTAAATTCAAATACTACAAGTATTACCTCTAATACGAATTCTATTAATAATTTAAATACGAATATCGTATCAAACACTTCAAGTATTACTTCATTAAATACTACCATTGCAGCAGCTACGGCTAGCAACACTATAAATACACTTGTAAAAAGAGATGCCAGTGGCAATTTCTCAGCTGCTACAATTAATGCAACTACTATTAATACGCCAATATATGCTTCTACTCCACAAGCTTTAACTGATGGTGCAACGATCAACTGGAATCCTGCATTAGGTTTAAATGCTAGCGTTACTTTAACTGGAAATAGAACTTTAATTTTTTCAAGTACTCCGGTAGCTGGCTCCTATGGAACTTTAGTAGTAACTCAAGATGGCAATGGCGGCAGAACACTAACCTTGCCTTCTACAACCAATATGGTATTGGGATCAAGTTCTTCCACTACGATCGCTTTATCAACAGCAGCCAATGCAAAAGATATTTTAAATTTTTATTACGATGGCACCAACTGTTATTGGAATATTGGACAAGGATATGGTGCAGCGGCCACTCCAGCACTTACTTTAACCACAACAGGTACTGGTGCTGCTACTTTATCTGGAACTACTTTAAATATTCCATCTGTTTCATCTACTGTTAATGCAGGAAGTATAACTGGAACAGTAGCTGTGGCTAATGGAGGAACAGGCGCTACTTCATTATCAGGCTTAGTTAAAGGGAATGGTTCTAGCGCTATGACGGCTGCTACTGCCGGTACAGATTATTTATTACCCACTGGAAGTGCAGCAAGTTTGACCAATTTTCCAACATTCAATCAAAATACAACTGGAAATGCTGCAACAGCAACAATTGCCACTACTGCAACAACAGCTGGCAACATCACAGCAACAACTAATTCAACTTTAACAACATTATCAAATTTGAATACCGTTGGAACTATTACCAGTGGAACAATAAGTCTCACAACTAATATTTCTACAAGTGGAACCTTAACTGCAGGTGTAGTGACTTATCCAAAAACACATGGCACTAATGGACAATTATTAAGTACTACTGGAAGTGGAACTTTAACTTGGACATCAGTCTCGTCTCCTTTAGATGCATCAACAGTTACAAAAGGTATAGTTCAATTAGCAAATGATTTAGGAGGAACAGCTAGTTTGCCAACAGTGAATAGTATAGGAGGGGTAAGTTCTTCTACAATTGGAACAATCAATACAACTATAACGGCGGCTACCAATAATAATACAGTTAGCACTATTGTAAAAAGAGATGCAAGTGGTAATTTTTCTGCAGGAACCATTACTGCCAACATAACTGGTAATGTAACAGGAAATCTAACTGGAAATGCAAGCACAGCAACAACTGCTGGTAATGTAACTGGAACAGTAGCCATTGCGAATGGTGGAACAAATGCAACAACAGCAGCCGCTGCATTAACGAATTTAGGGGCAGCACCTTTAGCATCACCCGTATTCACAGGTTTGCCGCAAGCACCCACAGCAACGGTAGAAACTAATACTGTTCAAATTGCTACTACTGCTTTTGTAAAATCTGCCATAAGATTAAATAGCGATGAGTTCATAGCAACTGCAGGGCAAACCTCATTCGCATTTACCACAACCACTAGTAATACTGGTGTGGTTCAAACTCCATTAAGCAAACCGTTCATGTATATTAATGGAACTAGGATAAAGAATGCTGCCTATACCTGGACAGCTGGAACAACAACTGTAACTTATAATCCAACAAATAATAATAGTTACACTTTAGTTGTAGGTGATCGTGTTCAATTTGATTATGCTTATTAATATTTATGAAAATTGAATTGAAACAAATGAAAATCAAAGTTTTTTTAATATTATTCCTATCAGCATTATTTACAAATTTTTCTATTGCACAAAATACTTTGAATAATCTTAGTTTAACTAGTAGTACACCTGCTTCGGTAGCTTATTCATTAAGACTGTTAAGTAGCAGTTATACTGGCCCATTAGTTAGAATCAAAGTAGGAACTTTATTCTATGATGTTTATCCAGACGCTAGCAATAAATTCAGTTTAAATTCTATAATTTCAGCTGGTATTATTACTTATAATGACGCGGTTTCAGCAGCAAGTACAAATGCATTAAGTACCATTATTACGGGATCTACTGACGCAGCAGTGGTTATTTGGTACGATCAAAGTGGAAATAATAAACATGCAGCTTCTAGCAATCCCGGGGCAAGAATAATAATCTCAGGAAGTATAAAAAGATTAGGTCTGTATGGAAATCCAACTATTGATTTTACAGGTAATTTATCTTTACTTCGTTCTACTAGTACTGTGAATTACAGTGCTCAAACAGGAGCTACTGTAAATGCTATAGCTCAAAATACCAGCACTTCTTTTGGAGGAATTATTGGTACAGGGTATACCAATATGACTGGTTATAATATTTCATATAGTTCAGGCCAAGGTTATATAAGCGACGGAGCTAATGGTTTTTATGAATCTGGAATAATTTCTACCGATCCCAAAATGATCACTAGCATTTTCACTGACAAGACCCAAAACCTCTCCAAAATATATGTCAATAGTGTACTTACAACGAATATTGCGGGTTCGGCACCTGCATATCCACTTGATAATAATTCCAATTCTGTTATTTGTATTGGTGTTACTAGGCAGAATATTAATACATATGTATTTAAAGGAAATATTTCTGAAGCCATAATATTCCCTAAACAATTGACCGCTGGGGAGCAAAGTCTCTTAGAAACTAATCAAAACGCATTCTATTTTTCCAGTTCAGTAACGATTAGTTCCAGTGTATCAAATTCTATCTGTTCTGGCACCAATGTTACATTCACTTCAGATATTAATAATTTTACAAATACCCCATCTTATCAATGGTATAAAAATGGCACAGCTATTAGTGGTGCTACTTCTTCTACTTATTCTAGTACTACATTAAGCAATAATGATCAAATTAATGTAATCGCCACACCGGGTTATTCAGGAGCTGGAGTTTCTTCAAACATAATCACTACAACAGTAGCTGCACCAAGTGTTACAGTTACCTCAAGCGCTTCGGGAGCTGTTTGTGCTGGTACTGCAATTACATTTACTGCAACAGTTTGTGGAATCCCCACACCTACTTACCAATGGTATAAAAATAGTACCGCCATTACAGGAGCAACTTCTTCTACTTATTCAACAACCACTTTAAATAATAATGATATTATTTATGCTACTGCCACTCCAGTAGTTGTTACAGCTAGTCTAGTTACAAGTAATTTAATGACAAATTTAGATGCCGGTAATAGTAGTAGTTATGGTGGAACTGGAACCACTTGGACAGATTTAACAGGACTAGGAAATAAAGCTACTTTAACAGGTACTGGATATTCTTCAGTAAATGGTGGGGGAATTACATTCACGACAAGTAAGTATGCAACTCAAACGTTAACAAGTCCCCCTTTTAATGGCGACTTTACATGGAGTACTATTTTGAAAGCGCCAGATTACAATACAAATAGTTGGGATTTTCTATATAATGTAGGAGGATACACTGGTTTAAACATTGCATTAGTAACTGGGCAACCTCGCGTTAGTTGGGGTACTTGGTTTAGTGATAATATTAATGTGGGTGGTCTAGCACAAATGGTTATTGGTAATTATTACATGTTAACTTTTGTAAGATCGGGTAATACTGTTTCATTTTATTTGCAAGCAAGCCCTTATGGAACTCCAGGAACTGTTTCTGCGACTATCCCTGTAGCTGCGCCTTTAATTGCAAGAGGTCCAGGCAGTGAATGGTGGGAAAATGGAATTATGAATGTTATGCTACTTTATAGTAGAGCATTATCTCAAACAGAAATTACTCAAAATTATAATACATACGCATCTAGGTTTGGATTAGCTGCAGCTGGTATATCCTCTAATACTATATCTACCACAATTAGTCCTGCGCCATCTTCTACCATTACCGTAAATGGCGACGGCTGCCTAAATAAAACAAGTTTGACTACTGCGTCCGGTTCAACATCTTATACATGGTATAAAGACAATGTAATGATATCAGGTATTACTACAAATTCTATTATTCCAAATGCAAGTGGTGCTTATCATGTAATTGTTACCAATGGGACTTGTTCAAGTACCTCTACTGCAACTACTATTTATACTTGTGGTATTAATGCTGATGGGAAAGCTATTTCAATTACAAATATCAGTTCAATAATAAGTAGTGAAGGTGGAGCTAATTTTGGTACAGGAAAAGATATCTCTGGTAAATTATTTAATACGACAGGTATAGCTTCAATAACTGGGACTATAGGTTCTTCTACTGCTGTAATTGGCGGTGTAATTAGTCCCACAAATGCTATCACAACTAGTATTGGTGTAATATACAGTACTGATATAAATTTTGGAACCTATTCAAGTTCAACTATACAATCTAATGTTACAGCGGGAACCTATTCCATTACCATTTCTGGTTTACTACCCTTAACAACTTATTATACTAAATCATTTATAGTAAATAAGGTTGGAACTAATTATGGCTTTGCGACTAGCTTTACTACTTCAGTAGCACCTGTTGCTGTTGGTGATAGTTATGGAGGTGGTATAGTTTTCTATATACTTCAACCAGCAGATATTGGCTATGTTAATGGTGAAACACATGGATTGATTGCAGCAACAACTGATCAGTCTTCTGGAAATGCACCTTGGTCAAATAATACAAACTATACATCGGCAATTGCCCAAAATATTGGGTCAGGTTTTGATAATACTACAAAAATCATTTCATCACAAGGTAGTGGTACTTACGCTGCAAAGATTGCACGTGATTATGTTTCAAGTGGGTATTCTGATTGGTATCTTCCATCTTTTTTTGAATTAAAAGCATTAATTGCTCAAAAAACTAAAGTTGGCAATTTTAATGCATCATGGTATTGGTCTTCTTCAGAATCTAATAATGGGTATAATGGATCCACAGCCCCATATGCTTGGATACAACAAGTATCAGCAACTAGTCCTAATGAGTCAGGAAAATCATACTCTGGTACTGCAGTTAGGCCAATTAGATCGTTTTAAATTATAAAATGAAAAAACTATTCACCATATTATTTTTCTTCTCTGCATTTATTTCAAATGCACAGCGAACTATGTTTACTCGTAATAATAATTTAGTTGGGCCGGTGGTGCCAGCGGGGCCTTCAATTATTACTAATGCTTTAGTATTTAATGTGGATGCGGCTAATACATCTAGTTATTCAGGTACTGGAAACGTTTGGAATGATTTAAGTGGCACTAATAATATTAAGTTTTATAGTAGTTCGGCTTACAATGTGAATGCGAATCCTACATTTAGCTCTGATGGAGGTGGATCTCTTGTAACAACTGGCATTTTTGGAAAATCAATAAATAATTCAGGCATAACTGGTTCAGTTGCTAGATCTATGGAAGCATGGGTTAAGTTTAATTCTGTAGCTGGGAATGCAGCAATCTCAATTGGGGGTCAGGTTAATAGCCAACTTTATGAATTAATGGCTTATTCAAATAATGTAATTGAGCATTATTGGGGAAATTTTACGCAAAGCTCTACTGTATTAGCTACTAATACATGGTATCATATAGTTATTGTATATGATGGAACAACTAATCATTATATATATATCAATGGAGTTCAAGTTGGTTTTTCAGCTACACCAACACTAAATACATCTAATACCCCAATATATATTGGCCCAGCTGTAACTACTACTTGGGGTGCTTTTGATGGTAAAATTGCTGCTTTAAGAATTTATAATCGTGCATTAACCTCATCCGATGTGACAAATAATTTTAATGTACTTAAAACCCGCTTCGGTTTATAAAAATATTTTATGAAAAAATACATCACACCCTTTATTATCATGCTCTCTCTTGCATCCTGTATACCTCCAGGAAAACTTAGTGAGTCATTGGAGGCCAATACTTTACTAAATAAAAAATACGATACATTAAATAATAAGTTGAATGATACAGTGGCTAGCTTTAGTACAAGCCTAAGTAATTTAAAAGGCAGTATTAATAATTTAAAAGATAGTGTTACATATTACCGCAGCTTAGTAGCAGCTAGGCAAGCACAAACGCAGGGCGATGTATTTTTAAACCAAATGTTTGGTTATTCTTTATTAACTACATCAGAATTAGCGGGTATTAAAGCCGCTAATACATCAAATAATGCAAATAATATTTGGCTAGAAAGCTTTAAAGCCGATGTAAAAAAATATTCAATAGCTGATGTAGATATTAAATTAAATAAAGGCTATGTATTTGTAGATATTCCATCCAATATCCTATTTACTACTGGTAGTGCTAGACTTTCTAGTAAATCAATTGAAAAGTTAGGAGGTATTGCAAGACTATTGGAAGCCCAGCCTAATTTGAACTTTTTAATTGAAGGACATACCGATAATATAGCTTTCAGTGATAGCTCAAATAATGATAATTGGAATTTAAGTGTAAACCGAGCAGCAGCCGTAGCTAAAATTTTACAAAACAAATATAAGATTGATCCCAAAAGAATGATTGCCGCAGGACGAAGCGAATATATGCCTATGGATGATAATAATACAAAAGAAGGCCGATTAAACAACCGTCGTATTCGTATCGTATTAATGCCTTCTGTGAAACAACTAATGAATTTAAATAATTAATAAATTATAAAATGGAAATTCTAATGAGTATTGAGCCCATAAAATTATCTAGCAGAGAAACTGAAGTTTGTAATTTATTATTAACGGGTAATAGCACAACTAAAATTTCTGAACTATTAAAAATAAAATGCAATACGGTGTCTACAATTAAAAAATCTATTTTTTTTAAAACAAAGACTACTAATTT
>RFVO01000075.1 GCA_009928005.1 Chitinophagia bacterium
AAACCCATATGACTAATAACACCAGATAGTCCATATGCTACAGAATCTGAATCCAAATCTTTGCGTAAAGCATTCGCATAACCATTAAGAGTAATATTATAAGTATATCCAGTCACATTATCATTAACATAATATATTTCTGGAACTATAGATATAGCTGGTGCTGGAGCTATTCTGTGCTCTGGTAATGGACTTTCATTTTGTTTACAATAATACACTTCTACTCTTGTGTCATATCCTGCCATAATAGTCTCCTAAATTACATATTAACATCTGAAGTTGATTTTGATCCTCGTCCCACTGAAGATGTTGGTTTAACAGCGCCACCAGTAGCTGCTGATACTTCATTTCGTAATTGTTCCAATCTGGGCTCTATTAGTGCTACTGCCATATCTTTCATACTCTTTTGTAATCCTTCTAGAGCAGCAGCTCCTGTTATTTGGACTTGTAGTTGATAATTTCCAGATAATTCTATCTTGCTTGGAATTGTAGCAGCAACACCTTGTAGTTTGTTGATGTATTGATCAAAACTATTAAAGGTTTTCTGTAGTTCTCCTAAAAATTGTGTGGCGCTAGGATCAACAGTTATTGCAGTACCCATTCCTGCGATTGCTTGTTTATCCGCTGATGCTCCACCATCTAATGATCCTCTATTTTCAGCACTTTGAACTCGACGACTATATTCTACGGGTTTTGGTAAATTGGATGGGACAGGTTGTGGTGAAACTGGACTACCATAACGACGAGAAAGAGTTTCTTCTGCTGGCTGAAATGAATCTTCATAGGATAGTGTATTTAGTTCTTGCTGAGTTAGTGTTTCTCCTGCTGCTTTTCTACGTCTCAATTCATCTATATCTTTTTTATGTTGTTGTCCGATAACCCTAGCACTATTCATAGCTTCTTGTTGCTGTGGTGTTAATTGTGGAGGTGTGTGTTGAATTTGAGAAACTCGAACTTCTGGTTTAACTCCACCAACTGTTGCAGATACTTGGCTTTCTTGTTGTGGTTTTGATACATTGGGGTCAGATGGCTCAATGCGTTCTGCACCAGGAGTAGCTGCTGCTACCATACCACCTGGTGGTATTGTTCTAGGTGTAAGTCTATTTTGAGCATCTCTTTCTGCTCTTTCATCCTTGGTCAACATTTTTTCTCTAATTTCTGGTCTTAATGTTGATAAATATGCTTGTCTCTTAGCTTTTTTGTTAGATAAATATGCTTCTTTTTTCTGTTGTTGAGCTTGTTGGTAAGGGGTTAGAACCTTTTCTTTTTTTATAACTAAACCAGATTTTTCTTTTTCTGCTAATTTAGCCGCCAGACCCGACTCTTTTTCAGTCTTGGTCATATATTTTTCTCTTATTTTAGCATCTTTGCTAAGTAAATATTGTTCTCTATTTTCAGTTTTTTCTTCTTCTTTAATTGCTGCAAGATCAGATCTGCCCCACTCTATTACGGAGTCATCTCCAGGTAATGGTTTACCATATCTTTTTCTTTTAAGAGCATCTGCTAATTGACTTTTTGCTGCTTGTTTTCTTGCTTCTAATGTGCGCGGTGTTGATTCTGGTTTTGTTGCTGTTTGTGTTTCCGCAGATGTTTTAGCTTCAATGCCCGGTGACGTTGGTTGCTGTGGCAGAGCTGTTTGTTCTGATATTGTGTTCGTAGACGCTCGCTCCTGCCTCGCCCTAATCTCAGCAGGCGTATCGACCTGCGATGTTTGTGCTGATTGTGAAGTTGGTGCTAAAGGCTGAGTTTGACCAGTAATTTTTGCTTTCTGTAATTCTGCTAATATTTCAGCTAGAATTTTACATTCACAAGATTGTTCTGGAGTTTCTGTTTGTACAGAAGTGGATACAGGTATTTTAATATTTCTAAGTATATCTGCTAGTTCTATAGCCGCATCTCTTAGCGTATTAAGGGATGAGGTTGTCTGATCTACAGATGAAACTTGTGATAATTGGGATTGTTCGATCACTTGTTGTGTTTGTGCTTTTTCGGGAACATCTTGGGCTGATTTAGCCACTTCAGTTTTGGCCTTTTCTGTTTCTTTTGCTGCTAGCATTGTGGCTGTTAATTTTTCAACAGCAGCAATATATTCTGGACTTCTATCTAGTCTTTGATCGTTTATTCCAGTAGCGACAAAAGTCCATTCGCTTGCATCTAGTTCTTGTCTTCTTGATTCTCTCTGGCTCATTAAAATTTTATCTAGTTCACTCTGAGACATTTCTCCTGTAGCAACTTTAGTTCTCATTGACGCCTCTAGACTAGCCTGATGAGCTTCTAATGCACTTAGTCCAGAAGTTATTATGGACGGAGCACCGCTGGCGCCGCCAACCTTTCTTTGTTGTTTTCTTTGATTAGCATCTAGCGCTAAATTAGCTTGGGCTTGTTGTGCAGCAGCGGAGCTTGCTTGTATAGCGCCTATACCCTCTCTGCCTCCTTCGATAATCATTTTGCCTGTTTCAGCACCAGTACCAACAACAGCACCAGGAACTCCTGCTGTAGCAAAACCTCTTGCCCCAGCCTCTGTTAAGCTCAAAATATTATTTAGGGCTGTTTTTTCTTCTAAACCTACCAAGGATCCAGTAGTAGATACTCCTGTTTCAGCACTACCTGTTAATGCTCCCATAGTGGTATTATATCCTGTTCCAATAACTCCACCAAAATTTTCTTGATTCGCTTGTGCTTGTTCAGATTGTGAGGTGGCTCCTTGATAGGTGCCTATTATAACATCTAATGGACCTAAAATTTTACCAAGCATCTTGAGTCCGGTACCAACTTTAGCTAATTTAGTCATATCTAATGCTGTATCGGCTGTTTTCAACACATCTGCTGTTGTATCTACTCCTTGAACAGCAGTTTTGGCCGCTCCTGCTGTGGCTGTTTTGGCAACAGACTTAGCGGCAGCTTCTACAGCATCATCAGCGCCGCTGGCAGCAGTTTTAGCTGCTTGTTGACCCATAGTTCCACCAGGGAATGATCCTTGTGTTGGTCCACCAAATCCCATCATTCTACCTAAACCTCCCATCAATCCACTAGTTGTAGTTAATACTGTAATTGCTGTTATTAAACTACTAATTGATTTATCTAAATTAGCATCTAGTCCTAATGATGGTGGAGAACCCCATTTGATAGTAGCAGCATCTCTAAGAGCGTTTAGTTGATTTTCGTCTAAGACAAATATTGCATCTTTAGGAGCTTGTGCTGTTTCTGGAGTAGGAATACCAGCAGTTTCATTTTGGGCCTTTGTCATCATATTTGGAATTTCTTCATTAATCTTGGCCAAGGCTTCTGTTTGGGCTTCCTTAAAAGTGGTGGCCACATCCATTGCTGCTGTAGCCAATATGCTAGCTGCTTTTTGTTGTGTATCAGCAGCAGCATAATAAGCTTGTATTAATTTTTCTTGTTGAGGATCTTTACCCTGTGCTTTATTTCTTATAGCTTCTCTAAATGTCATTTCTCTCATTCCGCCATTGCCGTCTGGAACAAGAGCGCCAGTACCTCTATCAAGCATCTCTTTACCACCAGGCATAGCATCTATCATAGCCTCACTCATTCTGGCTTGCATTTGACCAAAGATACTATCTGGTATAAGTCCTTGTAATTCTTGAAGACCACCGAAAGCCTGTTGTCTAAATTGTAAACTATTAATATCTCTAGTAGTAGCTTTACCACTAACTAATTTAGTATAAGCAGCTAATCCTTTATTCATCTTATCTAATTCTGATGCATCGCTTGTTAAAGCCTTTTGTAAAAAGTTAACAGATGCACTTGCTGCTTTTTGTTGTTCCTGAATCAGGGATAATGCATTAGCAGCAGCAGTACCATCGCTAGCTAATTCCTCTAATGCTTTTCTAGCATTATTTACAGTATTAGTTTGTTTAGCTATAGCATTCTCATTATCAATGTATGCTTTTTGAGCAGCGGCGTCGGCTGGATTTCGTTGCATATTGGCTCTGAGTGCTTCTCTTTGTCCGTATAATCCAGTACCTGCCTGAGCATCACCTAAAGCTCTAATAGATTCCTGCATCCCTCTATAAATAGCTGCTGGATCCATCGTACCACCAACCATAATACCTTGAGTTAATCCTCTAATTCTTTGTTCTTGTGGTCTATTTTTTTCACTCAAACTAAGATTTTTACCCAAAGTTTCTGCTAGTTGTAAATCAGATCTAGCACTAATATCAGCGGCTTTTAATTGCCATTCTGTAGCTTCATTGAGTGCCTTACCATACTCATTCGTTAAATTGATAACTACTTGTAAAGCATCGTTATATTGTTTTTGAAAAGCTTGTGCTATTTTTAAGCCTTCTGCTGCGGATTTTGATACTGCTTCTAGTCCACTAAGATCAGATCCAAGATCAGCTAATGATGTACCTTGTCTTCCGGAAACTTTTTCTTCTAGATTTTTTTCAATTTCATTAAATAGTTCTGGTGGTGCATCAATGGTAGCATTTTTAAATATTTCTCTTAATTGATCTACTACTCCACCAACATTTTGACCAGTTGCTCCTTTTAATAATCTTGGTAGTTCATCTTGTATAACTTTCGCAGTTTTGATTTGGGTGGCTATCTGTTTTCCACCTTCTCCGCCGCCAGCAATAGCAGCAGTTTCTTCTGCTACTCTATTTACTTCTTCTGTGGAATATGCACTAATATTCCCTAATATTTGTTCACTTTGTCTATTTGTATTTCTTACCGACGCCTGACCTCTAAGAGCATTTGCTGTATCATTTGCATTATTTTTTATAATTTCAATTTCTTGACCAAAACGTTCCAAATAAGATTGTACCTTTCTAAATTGTTCTACTAGATTATCTGATTGAATATTAACATCTCTCATCGCGTCTGATAATAATTTTGCTTTATTAGCACCTTCTGCCTCAACCGCAGCAAGCTTTTTACCTTCTTCAATAAGTTTAGCTTGTCCTTCTGGTGTTTGTAAATCTTTTGCAAAATCTTGTCCTTTTTGTTTTCTGGATACTATAGCCATTCCTCTAAAAATATCTTTCTCACTTAATCCTTGTCTACTCATCATTTGATAAGTTTGATTAGATCTGGCCAAAACATCTGTTCGTGCTTGTTTACCAGCCTCGCTTTC
Source organism: Chitinophagia bacterium (assembly GCA_009928005.1). GTDB lineage: Bacteria > Bacteroidota > Bacteroidia > Chitinophagales > Chitinophagaceae > Sediminibacterium. The sequence continues at coordinate 5,096 of RFVO01000075.1, forward strand.
TGGACCGCCAGGAGCTGCTGCTGCTGCTTCTTCAGCTTGTTTCATAACCGCTCTAACTTGATCAGCACTAGATCTAGCTAAGTTTCTTTCTCCTAATCTTCCAAATGCGTCAAGTTGTCTTTCTATTCCTGCTACAACAGCTTGTCTAGCTTCTTGTTCCTGATTAGCCCCCGTTACTGCACCAACTCCAGGTATCATTCGTAAAGTTTCCAACCATCCCCTAGCAGTTCCTCCTGTGCCAAATTGTGCTTGTTCTCCAGTTGTTGCTAAAGTTTGTATGTCTTTCATTGCTGCTTCTTTTACAGCATTTGCTGATTTTTCATCGCTTGTTATTTGTAGTTTTTTAAGAGCTATTTCTAGATCACCACTAGTTTTTTCAAGTGCTTTTAGATTATTTTCTAATTTTTTCTGATTAAATGCTTCGAAAGCTCCAGATATACCATTAATAATGGCTCCGCTTATGCCACCTATCATAGCTCCTACAGGACCAGCTAATTGCGCGCCCAAAACAGCGCCACTAGCTAATCCTTGACCGGCACCACCAATAGCTCCTGCTACTCCAGCAGCAGTTTCGCTGGTAGCATATTTGGATCCTAGTAGTGTTGGTAATTTATCTCCTAGAATAGACATAGATGCTCCAAGAGCAACCATTGGTCCACCAAGCTTATTAATCTTATCGCCAATTACCGTACCAAAAGATCCTAGTGTTTTACCTAGTCTATCTTCTAATCCTTTGCCAGATAATTTATCGGCTAATCCAGTTAGATTTTTACCAAATCCAGTTTTAGATAATTTCTCTAATTTATCAGGTATAAGTTTAGCTAATGGGCCGAAACTTTTACCAGCATCGCTTTGTATAAATTGTTCGCGCCTTAGTTTATCTGTTCCTATACCAGATTTTAGTGCTTCAGCACTCATACCCGCTTCTTGAGCTACTATTTTAAAAGCTTCTTGTAAACTTTCTGCTTCGGTATATGTTTTCTTGAATACATCTCTTAAATCTTCGCTACTCTTTTGAATATCTTCTAGTGATAATCCTTTTTGTAATCCATCAACTATAGCCTGTGCTGCTTTATCAATTTTGTCAGCAGCCATGGAGGGGTCTATGTCTTTAATTTGCTGAATAAAATTAGTCTTAGCAGCTTTTAATATATCATCATCTTTAATGCCTTTTAAATCACTTCCTTTGCCAATAATATCATATCTTAATCCTGTTTTTCTATTAGCTAAATTAGTTTGTAAATCTTTAGTCTTATCAATAACTTTTGTAGCTAAGCTTTTTCCAAATTGATTAATACTTTGACCAGCTTCTTTAGCTTTATAAGCAAAAAATTCTGCTTGTTCAGCAGCTTTAGCTAATTTACCTTGTGTAGTGAACTGTTGTAATCCTGCTGGCCACTGATTTGAGCCTTGTGCTCCAGTTACAGCGCCTGTAGGTCCTGGTATGGCTGGGGCTGCGGGACCACTAGATGGTGTTATGGTGGGAGAAAAAAAAGATTTAACTTTTGTTTGAACAGCACTGAGGGCGCCTAATATTTTTGAGCCTGACGCTGGTTTTTTAGGCTTAGCTCTAGTAGGATCAATATCAGATGCTTCTAAACCAGCATATGTATAACCAATATCTCCTAAATGATCTGCTAATGCTTTCATTCCAACTTGAGCATCAGTAGTAGATGTTATAATGGCTCGAACCTCTGGACTAGCCTTAGCAAAAAATTCAGCAAATAATTCTTCATTTTTAGTTAAGTAATTAGCAATTTCTTGTGCGTTTTTACCAGCCTTAATAAAGGCTTTTTCCATAACTGATTTAATTTTTTCTATTAGTTGAAATTGGAAGGTGCCTTCAGTTTGACTAGCAAAACCCTTTTTGCCACCCAACGAATAGTCAGCTAAATGCCCAGTCTCATGGGCAACTGTTTCTGTAGTAGCAGCCGCTTTTTTACCCATAATCTGCAAGCCCATAACTGTAATATCTCGTCCTTTTTTATTTGCAAATGCCGCTTGTCCTCTAGTGCTTTCTGTGAAAGTAGTTCCTAAAGAGGTTTTCTTTCCTGCTCCTACAGCTTCTATTCCCTGAAAATTTTCAATAATCGAAGATCTAATACCTTTACCCAACTGACCCATAAGCATAGCAAAAGTTTTTTCTGCTTGTTTAACGTCTTGTATTAGACTACCTTGTGCTCTTTCTGTTTGTTGTTCTGCTATTCCTCCTCTAATAAATTTTTGTATTTTACCTATAGTTCCGCCTTTATTAAATCTTGAGTTTAAGGCTTTGACAGCTTTTTCACGAATAACATATCCACCAACTGGTAGATCAATTGGTCCAATACTATCGCTAGTTCCGCTTCCTGGTCCCTTGAATATACCACCACCAACAGCAAAACCACTCATTCCATTACGATCAGCCTGATTCATCTTATTAAGTTTAGCGTATCCAATCTTCTTGGCTTGAGCAGGGGGGATAAATGCTTCACCATTACTAACCATTGCCGGTATAGTGCCGCCACTAGCGAAATTACTAATTAATCCTCCCATAACTAGCTGTTCGGGGTTCATTAATTTACTGGCTAATTTATCAGCATATTCTTGTAATTCTTTTAGATTTCCTGGCTGTTGGAAATTTAATCCATTGTTTTTACCAGATAAACCACCCTCTGATTTAAGAGCGCCCATTAAGTTATAACCCCAAGCGCGCTTTCGTTTGCTAATTCTAAACTCTACTTCCGGATACTTGTCTATAATTTGTTGTTTAATTTCTTCAAAACCAGGACCATCGGTCTTGCCACCAAAGGCAAATTTAGCAAAATAATTTCTGAAGTTAGCTCTTGCTTTACTTAAGCCTCCTTTTACATCTCTTTTGACTTCTGTTGGAACATCAGGTTCAATACCGAACAAGCTAGCTGCTTTACCCAGACCCATCTGATAGTCTACAGATCTATTATCTAATTTTCCAGGATTAGCACCGGCTCTGGCTAAAATAGCCTCGATCATATATCCTTCTAAGTTGCCTAAACCAAGAGCTTCTTTGGTGGGATCATCAAGATTTTGTCCCGGACTACCATATAAAGACTGAGTAGTTCTACCCAGTACTTCATCTATTTCTTTCTTCATTTGTAAGATTGCTGG
>RFVO01000076.1 GCA_009928005.1 Chitinophagia bacterium
GTACTAGGGCTTTCTCTCCACTGCATTAATGTTTCTTGTGTTTTGCTATCCACATCTCCTTTTTCTACAGCTAAGTCAATCAAGCTAGCATAATTGGTTAAAGAATAGAAAGGCACGCCAGCTGTTTTAAAGGCTTCGTCAGCTAAAGCAAATCCATAATTAAAAATAGAAACCATACCCACCACTTCCAATCCTGCATTTCTTAAGACATCCACTACTTGTAAACTGCTTTTCCCTGTAGAGATTAAATCTTCAATGACTAAAATTTTATTGGTTGTGGCATAAGCCCCTTCAATTTGATTACCTAGTCCATGTTCCTTGGGTTTAGGTCTTACGTATATGTAGGGAAGTTTTAGTTGATCCGCGGCCATCGCACCCCATGGAATGCCTGCGGTAGCCACTCCTGCTAATAAATCGGCCATATCAAATTTTTCAAAAATAACATTGCACATTTCACTTTTGATAAAATCTCTTACATAAGGGAAAGATAAAACTTTTCTATTATCACAATAAATTGGACTTTTCCAGCCACTTGCCCATGTAAATGGATTATTTGGGCTTAATTTTACAGCACCTACTTGAAGTAGTTTTTCGGCAACGGCTTTCTGATTTGTCATAGGAATAATTTCTAGTTGCAAATTTAAAGTCAAATTCCTAGATTCACTTCAGGACTTACTAAATACTATACACATATTTATGCCCAAACAAATAATAGCTGCTGGTGGCCTCGTAACAAATGCTCAAGGAGAAATTTTATGGATATTTAGAAGAGGTTTCTGGGATTTACCCAAGGGAAAATTAGATGATGGGGAAACTATTCAAACTTGCGCTTTAAGAGAAGTAGAGGAAGAAACGGGTATACGCAATATTAAATTACATGAATTATTAAAATTCACAAATCATATTTATTTTGATAAATATTTACAAGAGGAAGTGGTAAAACGAACTTATTGGTTTCATATGACCATTGCAGATATTCAAAAAGGAAATCCTCAAAAAACAGAAGATATTGAAAAAATTGAGTGGTATTCTTTAGCTAAGGCAAGACATTGTTTAGAGCAAACTTATCCAACTATATTAGAAGTAATAGAAGCATACCGATTAAAAATTAATACTTAGAAAACTCAGTTCATTGATCTAATTAAAAATATAAGTAGAAAATTTAAGTTTATATTAAAAACTTTTAATCTTACTTATTCAAACTTTTAATAACCGCTGTAGGTAAGAATGGAGAGGCATCTCCCCCATTTCTAATAATATCTCTTACAATGGTGGATGCAACAGAAGTATATTTAGGCTCACCTGTTAAAAAGATAGTTTCAATATGTCCATCCATGGTGCGATTGGCATCGGCAATGGTTTTTTCATATTCAAAATCGCTTACATAGCGAATGCCTCTTAAAATAAATTTAGCCCCAATAGATTGACAAAATTTTACTGTTAATCCGTCGTAGATAGCTACTTCCACCTTTGGTTGGGCTTTATAAATTTCTTCAAACCACTGCTTTCTTTGATCTGCAGTAAACATTGGATTTTTAGAAGCATTTATACCAATACCCACTACCACTTTATCAAATAAGGGTAAGGATCTGTCAATGATATCAATATGACCTAAAGTAACGGGGTCAAATGTTCCTGGAAATAAGCAGATTCGTTCCATAGCTTAAAAGTAAGAAAATAGTTAGGAAAAATGAGATTAAGAAGGAATAACTAATTAGGAAGGGTTGGTTCTGCCTGTCAAAAGGTATAAACAAGCCATTCTTACTGCAACACCATTTTCAACCTGGTCTAAAATGATGGAATGTGGGCTATCTGCCACATTGCTATCTATTTCGACTCCTCTATTAATGGGCCCAGGGTGCATTATCACTATTTCCTTATTTAGTTTGTCTAGTCTATTTTTAGTGATACCATATGCTAGGTTATATTCTCTTAAAGAAGAGAATAAAGGCTGATTTTGCCTCTCTAATTGAATTCTAAGCACATTGGCTATATCGCACCAAGCTAGTGCTTTGTCGATATTGAATTCCACGCGAACATCCATCGCTTTTTGTAAATAAGTTGGAACTAAAGTGGGTGGCCCAGAAACCATTACATCAGCTCCCATTTTCTTGAGTAAATAAATATTACTTAAAGCAACTCTGCTATGCATGATATCACCAATAATAGCCACTTTTAAACCAGCTAATTTGCCTGTTTTTTCTTGCATTGAAAAAGCGTCTAATAAAGCCTGTGTGGGATGTTCGTTAATCCCATCTCCTGCATTTATGATAGCTGCATTAATATGTTTGGCTAAATAATGTGGTGCTCCAGATGCACTGTGACGCATGACTACCATGTCCACCTTCATACTAAGTATGTTATTGACAGTATCAAGTAATGTTTCTCCTTTTGCTGCCGATGAATTGGAAACTGTAAAATTAACTACATCCGCAGACAAGCGTTTTTCAGCTAGTTCGAAGGAAATTCTAGTTCTGGTGGAATTCTCGTAAAAAAGATTCACAATGGTAACGTCTCTTAAAGTAGGAACTTTTTTTACGGGCCTTTGTAAAACTTCTTTGAATTGTGTAGCAGTAGATAAGATAAGTTGGATATCCTCAGTTTTGAGGTCCTTGATACCAAGAAGATGTTTGGTAGATAGTGCCATTAAAAAACAAAATTAATGTAAATTTTTCTATTCAACCAATAAAATAACGTCGTCTACCCCATCATTCTCCTTCCACCTTACTTTAACCTTATAAGGAGTAATGTCCACCATTTCTTTACCAGTAAAGTCGGGTTGAATAGGTAGTTCTCTGCTGGGTTTACGGTCTACGAGTACACATAAACTCACTTTAGAGGGTCTTCCAAAAGAAAGTAAAGCATCAAGAGCTGCTCTAATAGTTCTACCTGTAAAAAGTACATCATCTATTAAAATTACCGTTTTGCCTTCAATACTAAAGGGTAAATCTGTGGCCTTTGCCAAATGTAAATCTCTTCTAACATCGTCTCTGTAAAATGTAATATCCAACTTGCCATATTGAATTTGATCGGCTGCTAATTCATTGTGCAAGGCTGTAACAATACGGTCACTTAAGTAAACCCCTCTCGGTTGTAAACCCACAATGACTGCATTGGTTAAACCCGGATAAGTTTCTAAAATCTGATGTGCCAGTCTTTTTACGATGCTGGGAAGCTGTTGCTCACTAATAAGCGTCATGCTATAAAATTTTAATAAAATTACATCCTTTTCTTGAATTTTAAAGGGAGTAAACCATTCCCTTTGTATTTTGCACTCATGGTGGGCATTCAACAACTTAAATTAGTCCAATTTAGGAATTACGTTCAAAAGCAATTTGAATTCACGCACCGCATTGTGGGTATTGTGGGCAGTAATGGAACTGGGAAAACGAATGTATTAGATGCTCTTTATTATTTATCTTTTACCAAAAGTTATTTTAACAGACCTGATTCACAAAATGTGCACCATGCTTATGAGGGTTTGAGAATTGAAGGTCTTTATACTATAAATAAAACTATAGTACCTATAACTTGTATAATAAGAGAAACATTAAAAAAGGAATTTTATTTTGATGAAATTATTTATAATAGACTATCTCAACACTTAGGCAAAATACCATGTGTAATGATTGCCCCCGACGATGTTCAAATTATTACAGGTAGTAGTGATGAACGAAGGAAATTAATGGATAGTTTACTCTGTCAAATATTTCCGGACTATTTAAAATATTTAATTCAATACAATAAGGTATTACAACAAAGAAATAGTTTATTAAAACAAGCTGTAGAAATTGGTAGTATTGACCCACTTTTATTAGAAACACTTAATGCACAATTGGTGGAAAATGGGATGCCTATTTATAGCTATCGTAAACAATTATTAGATGACTTACTTCCAGAAATTTTAGTCTTATATAATCACTTAGCTAAAAACAATGATAAAATTCATATAGCTTATGAATCTAAATTGCATTCACATTCATTCAATGATTTATTAGACGAATCTTATTCTAAAGACAGTGTTCTTCAAAGAACAACTGTTGGAATTCATAAAGATGATTTAATTATTACTATTCAAGGACAGCCATTTAAACAAGAAGCCTCACAAGGACAAAGAAAAAGCTTATTGTTTGCCATTCGATTAGCGGAATGGGAGTGTATTAAAAAACATAAAGGCTTCTCCCCTATTTTATTAATGGATGATATTTTTGAGAAATTAGATGAACAAAGAATGATTCAATTATTAGATTGGGTAAGCCATTCCACAGATGGTCAAGTATTTATAACAGATACCCATAAGGATCGTATGGATAATTTATTAGGAAAATATTTAGTCGAATATCAGTTAATAGAATTATAATTAGCCCTAAATTGTGTCGTCTATGGGAACATTTAAATTAGGTGAAGCACTTAAGAATTTTGTACAAAGTAGTAAACTAAAAAATGGCATTCGTTCTGCTCAAATAGAAGATGTTTGGTTAGAATTAATGGGAGTAACTATTGCAAAATATACTGATAAAATTTACATATTTAATCAGAAATTATTTATTCAAACAAGTGTAGGGCCTTTGAAAAACGAATTAGGGTTTCAGAAAATTCAAATAATAGAAAGGGTGAACGAGAAAATGGGTGAAAACACCATTACAGAAGTTGTCATTAAATAAAATTCATACTAAATTCATATTTTTCAAACATTGTTCAATTACTTTCCTAAGTAATCGATGTAGCTTGTTTTTTGCATAATGGTAGATCCATTCATAACAAGTAAACTTGGCCAAACACGGGCGGCTGTTTTTATCATTGTAATGTCCCCTATTAATATATTTTCTTTAGCTAAAAATTGTTGGGCACCAGCTTTGTCAGCAGTAACAATATATACTAGCTTAAATTTTTTATGTAATTTACTTAGTAAATTCTCCCAAGGCAAGTTGGCTTCTATTTTTCCTGTAAAAACCAGTACATATGGTATTTCGGTAGTAAATAAAGCCTGTGTGGTATCTACACCATTAATATTCGTTATTTCAAAATCGACAATGGAGGGTAAAAGTCCATTTCCTTTTCTCACCAAAAGTTCCTTTCTATTTTTATACACATAAGTAGAATCGAAATTATCTGGAAATTGATTGACATCAAAAAAATAAGTTTTTCCTTCTTTTTCAAATTCCATTTGAATAGATACACTATCTTTTATTGCCCCTTCTGGTAATTTCATTTTTTCTACAATGTCATTACCTGCTTTATAAGGTAGGCAGTCAATAAATGGTAAGTGTTCAAGTACATAGAATTGACCATAGCCTACCGCTGAAGTAGTAAGTAGTAAAATAAAAATACCTAAATATTTATGGGTATTGGACTTAGCTTTTTTATGATTAATTAGTAAAATAACTATGGAAATTAAAAGTACAATGTCTTTGATAAAGGAGGTTTTGGGTGTTAAAGGAATGCAGTCTCCAAAACAGCCACAGGTTTTAATTTTTCCAGAAAATAACGCATAGCCTGTAAGAAAACTAAAAAATACAATAAGCCCTAACAATAGCCAAAGCGTTTGTTTATAGGGAAATTGAATAAGTAAGGCAATGCCTGCTACTATTTCAAGGGTATTCATCACCAAAGCAAAACCTAAAGTATAGTCGGATAAAAATGGTAGGCCCCAAACATCAAAAAATTCTTGCATTTTATAGCTAAGCCCTAAAGGGTCATTGGCTTTTATTAATCCAGAAAAAATAAATAATAAACCAACCAACCAGCGTAAAATTTTAAGGAAGTTTTGCATACCTTTTTTTTAATGTTTGCCTTCTGCCATTTGAATTAAGGCAAAGGCTGAATAATTTAAGATATCTACAAAATTAGCATCAATACCTTCACTAATAAGGGTCTTGCCGTCGTTGGTTAAAATTTGTCTAATGCGCATTAGTTTCATTAAAATTAAATCGGCATAACTTTCTTGACTCATATCTCTCCAAGCTTCTCCATAGTCATGATTTTTGTCCATCATGGTGTTTTTAGCAAAGAGTACATTTTCTTGGTAAAGACTTTGTACTTGTTCAACAGGAAGTTCGTCTACCTTTGGGTCGCCTAATTTTAATTGTATTAAACCAATTACAGCATAATTAAGAATGCCTTTGAATTCTGATTGAATATCGTCTTCTACCTTTTGGGTACCCAAATCTTGGATAGTTCTAATACGTAGGGCCTTTATAAAAATTTGGTCTACTACAGAGATAATTCTTAATACTCTCCAGGCAGTGCCATAGTCCTTTGTTTTTTTAATAAAAATTTCACTGCAAGAGGCAATGGCTTGATCAAATTGTGCAGAAGTTTGACTCATTAAATTTCGTCCTATTACTTTGTTAATTAATATCTTTGAACCACTGCAAGATAATCAAATAAGCTTAAATTAAAACCATGTTTAAAATACCTGCCAAAGATTTAGAATGGCAAATTGATATACCTCAGGTAATGGGTATTTTAAACTTAACACCAGACTCATTTTATGAAGCTAGCCGTCATGCAAATATTGATAGCGCTTTAGCACAGATCCATTTATTTATAAAAGAAGGTGCAAGTATCATTGATATTGGTGCACAAAGTACTAGACCGGGTGCCAATATGGAAGGTGCTGAAATTGAAATTAAAAGACTAATCCCATATATTAAGGCCATTCACCAAGCTTTTCCCAAACAACTTATATCAGTGGATACTTTTTATGCTAAAGTGGCAGAGGAGGCTATCAATGCAGGGGCACATATTATAAATGATATTAGCTGCGCTAGTATTGATGAAAATATATTAGCAGTGGTAGCTAAATACAATGCTGGTTATATTGGTATGCATTTAACTGGTGGAATAGACAGTATGCATAAAGTGGAACCAAGAGAGAATATAATAGAAACTCTTATTAGTTATTTTGAAGGCAAAAAAAAATTATTATCAAAATATGGAATTGAAAATTGGGTTATAGACCCTGGCTTTGGTTTTGGAAAAACAGTTGAAGAGAATTTTACAATTGTTAAAAAAATAAATGAATTAAAAATATTGGAACTTCCTGTTTTATTAGGAGCTTCTAGAAAGTCTAGTTTATATAAAACATTAGATATTGAATCAAAGGATGCCTTAAATGCTACCACGGTTGCCAATACGGTGGCATTATTAAATGGCGCAAATATACTTAGAGTGCACGATGTGAAAGAAGCTGCTGAAATAATTCAATTACTACCATACCTAAAATAAAAATGCTCCTCATATTAAGAGAAGCATTTTATATTTATAAAAAATCTTAATTTATTAGTTTACGATTAATTATTTCTACTCATTATTTTTGCATTGGCGGTGGAGGTGGTGCAATCGTATTTGCTTTTGGAGCAGCAGTTACATCTTGAATTTCAATATCAAAGGCTAAGTTATCATATGCTTTGATAACACCATTTGCTTGTGGGCCATAAGCCAACATTGCAGGAATATATAAAACACCTTTCCCTCCTTTACCAAAATATTTCAATCCAATATCCCAACCTGGAATAACACTGCCAGTTCCAACTTTTACATCGTAAGGTTTAGCAGAAGGATCGTTAGGTTTGATATTAGAATCAAATACTTCACCTTTTAATGTATAACCTTTGTAATAAACGCTTGCAATTTTAGAACTGTCTATTCTGTTAGCAGCATCACCAGCTTCTTTAGTGACTACAAATACTCCTTCAGGAGATTGAACAGCAGTGATTTTATTTTTTGCTAAGTAAGCAGCAATAATACCAATTTCTTTTGCCTTTTCTTTGTCTTGTTCTTTTTTGTAATCTGCATCTACTAATTTTACATCCGTAAATACATCTAATATCTCAGCTTTACCTAAAATGATATCTTTAGATTTAAATACTTCATTTAATTGTAAAACTTTCATACTTACTAAAGTATCTACACTCAATGAGAATTCAATCTTGTCTCCTTTTCTACACTTCATAATTATTTCAGTAAATGTATATTTACCCAAACGAGCAGTATCAATTGGGAAATAAACTGGAATTACACCATAAGTTGAACTTAAAGTAGTGTCTTTGGATTTTAATTTGTACTCTACATTTAATTTTACAAATTGGCCTTGTTGCAATAGTTTTTCATTACCACTTCCGTGTGTAATTTTATAAGGCATACCTGATGGGGCTTTTTCATATTGATTACAACTTGCAGTGATCCTTATTAGCTGTCAGTGCACATGCCTTGGAGT
>RFVO01000077.1 GCA_009928005.1 Chitinophagia bacterium
GTTCAGTGGGTACATAAAACAATCAATACTATGAAAATGGATATGTTAGATCAAGAATTTATAAACATCTGTAAGAAAGTAGCGGAATATAACAAGTGATTATAACCTATCTTCGTAGTTCTAGCTTTAACACTCATTGCTTCTGTGCTCAACAGTATTTTCTTGAGTATGTACTAGGCATGAGATCCCCTTCAGGAATTAAGGCCGATAAGGGCACTATAGTACATAAAGCTTTAGAGATTTTAGCCTATATTAAGCTAACTTTACAAAATAAAGAAAATATTTATACTGATGATATTGTTGGTCCTATTAATGTTCATGACTATGATTTAGACCGAATTATTGATGCTGTTTATCAATACTATACGTCTCAGTTTAAACATCACTCATGGTCGGCCAAAGATTTAAAAGATTGTCGTCTATGGGTCAACAAAGCGATCACAGATCACAACGGAACGTTCGATCCACGCAACAGAAACATACTTCAACCAGAGCAACATTTTGATATAGTTATAGATAAACCTTGGGCCTATTATTCGTACAAAACACAATCAGGAATTTTAGATGGTAATTTGGCGATAAAAGGAACTATTGATCTTATTACGGAAGTGGACGAAAATACCATAGAAATTGTTGACTGGAAAACTGGCCGCAGACTAGACTGGGCAACGGGTCAAGAAAAAACTTTGGAAAAACTTCAAAATGATCCTCAGTTAAGAATATACCACTATGCTGTGCAAAAATTGTATCCTCATATGGATCATATTATTTTTACCATCAATTTTATTAATGACGGCGGAGCATTTAGTGTTTGTTATGATAAGAGTGATTTGCCAAAAACAGAAAATATGATTAGACAAAAATTTGAAACCATACGAGATACCACAAGACCATCACTTAACAAAAGTTGGAAATGCACCAAATTATGTCATTTTGGAAAAACCACTTTTGAGAATAGTCATATCCTACCAGTAATAGAATATAGAGATAATCAGATATGTGCCAAAGATACTTTCATGACCAGGTGTGAACAAATCAAACACGATATTGATCTTAAGGGTATCAACAACGTGATTGACGAATACACATCTCCCGGATATACTGTTGGTAAGTATAAAGCACCCGGAAGCGCAGAATGAACACGATCCATTTGGGTTAAAAAAGATATAAATAAGATGAAACTAGACTTTCCATTAAATTTGTTTATAGAATTATGTGAGAAGGTTGTAGCCAATAAGGAGAATATAAGAAATGGGCGTTGAGCAGCGATATGTGCCGCTACACGTCCATTCCTAAGTGAACTATGTTTTCACTTTTGGATGGACTATCTAAACCAGAACAAATAGCAGAAAGATGCAAAGAGATTGGAGCACCTGCTTGTGCATTAACAGATCATGGTAACATAGCAGGAACCATCAAGTTTTATACTGCTATGAAAAAGGCCGGATTAAAGCCTATACTTGGCTGTGAACTTTATATTTGTAGTCAAAATCCAAAGATCAAAGAAAAAGAGAACAAAAAACTCAGTCATTTTCTGGTATTAGCTAAGAATTATTCAGGATGGAAAAATCTTATCAAGATAGTTTCATCATCCAATAATCCAGAATATTATTATCATAAACCGAGATTAGATTTACCAACACTAAAAGATCTTCACACCGGGGACTTGATTGGAATAACCGGTCACCTTGGATCAACACTAGCAGACCAAATATTGGATGGCGATTCTTTGGTGGATGGTTGGGAGAATATAGGGGTCGAACATATATCTTATCTAAAGAGTATATTTGGCGATCATCTATTTTTAGAAGCTCAATTAATAGACAAAGACAATCTTCCCATTCAAGAAACCCTCACAAACTGCATCAGAAAATTGGCACAATTAACCAATACTAAAGTTATATGTACTCCTGATGCTCATTATTGTCGCAAAGAGGATGCTGTTGATCAAAGAGTATTGTTGTGCAACAATCTTAAGATCACATTCTCTGATATTAGTCGTAAAATTATAAATGATCAAGATATTCCTATGGGATGCTTTTTTACGTCAGACAATTATCATATTCCATCTCAGGAAGAGATGAAAAATATACACACAGAAGAAGAAATCAGTAATACGAATTTTGTGTGCGATTTAGTAGAAGAATATAACATACTAAGTAAACCTAAATTGCCTTTGTTCAAATGTCCGCCAAACTTTTCTCAAGATGAATACTTAAGAGAACTATGTAGAAATGGCTGGAGAGATAAAATAGCAAATGTTGTTCCCAAAGAAAACCAACAACCATACTTGGATCGTATCAAATATGAACTAGAAGTTTTACAAGGTGCTGGATTAAGTAGTTACTTTTTGATAGTACAAGATATTGTGAACTATGTTAAGAGTCAAGGATGGCTTCCAGGACCGGGACGAGGTAGTGCAGCAGGATGTCTGGTTTCATATCTTATTGGTATAACGAATATTGATCCTATAAAATATAGTTTGCTGTTTGAGCGGTTTTATAACGAGGGTCGAAATACAGCAGATAATATTAGTATGCCAGATATCGATGTGGATATTCCTATTGAAAAACGAGAAATGGTTATTCAGTATATTAAAGATAAATATGGGTCTGATAAGGTATCTCAGATGGTAACTTTCAATACCATCAAAGGACGAGGTGCTTTAAAAGATGTATTAAGAGTATATGGTAATATTACATTTGAAGAAATGAATAAAATAACCAAGAATATTCCTGATGAATCTAAGATTGCCGACGATCTTCAAGAAATGAAAGAAGAAACGGGCGAAGCATCTATTGTTCGATGGGCTTTAGAGAATGATAATGACAAACTCAAAGAATGGTGCTTTATTGATGAAAACGGACAACTACAAGGCCCCTTGTCAAAAAGATTTGAACAGGCTATTAGACTAGAAGGTACCAAGTCTAATCAGTCCAAACATGCTGCTGGTATCGCTATCAGTAGTGAACCATTAAATGAATTATGTCCTATGGTTTATGATAGTAAAAATGATCAATTAATAGCCGGAATGGAAATGCAAGACTTGGAAAGCATAGGAATTATCAAATTCGATATTCTGGGCGTTGCTCTTCTTGATAAAGTGATGACAATTAGAGATCTTTTAAATGAAGGAGTTTAAAAATGAAAGTTAAGCTTAGTGAAGTGGCCGAAGGTTCTTTATTTACCAAAGACGGAGTAGAATTCAAGAAACTACCCACAGTCAAAATTAGTTGTTGTAGATCAATTAATGCTGAACAAACAGAAAATGCTAATAACAGAGTATTTATTAACCCAGGTGATGAAGTAGAAGTAAATGATCAACTACAATAAGATTTGTGTTTTTGACTTTGAGACAGACGGATCTGATCCTTCAGTATGTAGTCCTGTACAGATTGCTGCTGTTATGATCGATCCGTTAAATTTGGATATAATAGACGGTTCCGAGTTTAATATAAACTTTAGACCAGAGGTATTGGAAGGTAACGAAAACTATAAATATGAAACAGATATACTTGATTTTCATTCCAAGGTAAAGGGGTGTTCTCAAGATGAAGTTTTAGCATCTTGGTACAAATACCCTAAGCAGGATCATTCTTGGAAATTATTTATAGCTTATCTTGATAAATATCATTCACGAGCAACTAAAAAGAGTCAATTTTCTGCACCTATTGCGGCAGGCTATAATATACATAGGTTTGATCTGCATATCATAGACAGATTAAGCAAAAAGTATGGTAATTTGAACAAAGAAAAAAGAACAGACTTATTTTATCCTAGAGATACTATAGATGCTATGCAATTAATGTTTTATTGGTTTGAGCACAGTAGTGACCTTAAAAGTTATTCATTAGATACAGTAAGAGATTATCTGGGAATAAGTAAAGACGGCGCTCACGATGCGCTAAAAGATGTTCAGGATACAGCAGCAATAATAATTAGGTTTTTAAAGTTGCATCGTAATTTGGGACAAAAGGTAAAGTTTAAGAATTCTTTTGCAGATCAGGCATGACTAAAAAATATCTGTATCCTTGTGGATGTTCTTTTGAGTTAAATGATAACAATGGATTAATTTTTGATCCAGATATTAACTCTATAAATTTGGACTGTTCACGAACATGGAATCTAATTTCGGATGGTAATACCAAGGGTTGTTTTCAATTAGAATCTCGTCTAGGACGATCCATAGCCAAAAAACTTAAACCAGAAAATGTAGAGCAACTTTCTGCACTAATTGCTGTGTTAAGACCCGGTTCATTAGAGGCTATTAGAGATGGTAAAAGTGTAACCAATCATTATATTGATAAAAAGAATGGTCAAGAAACATTAGATAATTTTCATCCAGCCCTTGAGCCAATCTTAAATTCAACATACGGAGAAATGATATATCAAGAACAAGCCATGGAAATTGCTAAGGTGGTTGCTGGTTTTAATCTACGAGAAGCAGATATGTTAAGAAAAGCTATTGGTAAGAAAAAACCAGAAGAAATGGCAAAGGTTAAATCCAAGTTTTTGGAAGGATCATCAAAACTAGGTATTTTAAGTACTAATGAAGCAGAACAGGTGTTCGGCTGGATCGAAAAAAGTCAAAGATATAGTTTTAACAAATCTCACTCTGTGAGTTATGCTATTAATGCATACTTATCAGCATATGCTAAGGCACATTTTTCAAAAATATTTTTTGCATCTTATCTAAGATTCGCAAAAGACAAAATAGATCCTCAAGCAGAAATAAAGGAGTTGGTTCAAAATGCTAACGAGATGGACATAACAGTTCATACTCCTGATATTAGAAATCTTAATGAGTTCTTTATATTGAAGAATGATAAGATATATTTTGGTTTAACAGATATCAAGGGTGTTGGTAAGTCAGTATTTGATAAACTCAAAGGCATATCTTTAAATGTTAAGTTTGATTCGTCAAATTGGCTTCAGTTTCTATTCTTGGTTTTGAATAGAATTAATTCTACAGCAGCAAAAGCTTTGATACAGAGTGGTGCGCTTAGTTTTATACCAATCACCAGAAGCAAGATGTTGTATGAATATAACCTTGTTAGTACTTTAACAGCCAAAGAGATTGAACATATATGTAATAACTTGACCAAGTTTAGTACACTAAAGGAATGCCTTAATTTTGTTATGGGTTTGCCAAGGGTAAATAAAAATAGGCAAAA
This sequence comes from Chitinophagia bacterium, assembly GCA_009928005.1. Classification (GTDB taxonomy): domain Bacteria; phylum Bacteroidota; class Bacteroidia; order Chitinophagales; family Chitinophagaceae; genus Sediminibacterium. The sequence continues at coordinate 5,175 of RFVO01000077.1, forward strand.
CTCTATTAGGGACTCTCTATACGCATTAGATTTTCCACCACACTCATTAGATGATAGTCCAGAATGGATAGCAGACTGTGAAGATGCTTTGCTGGGCTGTTCAATTACTTGTTCCAAGCTTGATATGTATGATATTAGCATGACTAATATAACATGCAGAGAATTAAAGAATACTTCAATGAAAGATAGTCTTATTCTTGGTGGAGAAATAGATAATATCAATATTGTAAAGACTAAAAGTGGTAAAAATCCCGGTCAAGAAATGGCTTTTGTTACAATGACAGATCAAACTGGTTGTGTTGACTCTATAGTATTCTTTCCTGAACAATACAAAACTTTCAAGAATCTACTATTTCTGGGCAATATTATTATTGTGAAAGGATCTAAGTCAAAAAACGGAGATGGTATCATAGTAGAAAAGGGTTATATAGCAAAAACTTGACCTGTCGCCACGGTCAATGTATTATACTGGTAGTTGGCGTTGGTTCGTTTTATTTTTTAAAGGAGAATTTATGAATATTGTTATGTTGCGTGGTAATCTTGCTAGGGATCCTGAGATCAGAGTTGTTGGTGATAAGCAAACTTCGGTTGCTAACTTTACAATTGCTGTATCTCGTGAGTTTGTAAAAGCAAACGGAGAGCAGGACAAGATTACATCATTTATTCAGTGTGAAGCATGGGATAGTGGTGCCGAGGCTATTGGATCATCTTTTAAGAAGGGTGATCTAGTGATGGTCGAAGGATCGTTACGAAACGATAGTTGGGAGAAGGATGGTGTTAAGCATAGTACTCTTAAGGTAAGAGTCAATAACTTTGCTAAAATTACCAAAACCAAGAGAGTTGAGAAGTCTGCTGATACAACAGTAGCTTTCTGATCATAAATCTAAGAGAATCTCTAGTAGCTTTTGTTGCTAGAGATTCTGCTTAGACCAATAATACTATGAAGAAAAGAATCTTTATTGCTAATGATGCTAGTTTTCTTGATACCGGATACGGAGTATACGGTAAGGAAATTATTTCTCGCATACACAAAAGTGGTAAATACGATGTGGCAGAACTAGGATGTTATGCTGCTGTTGGTGATTCAAGGATAAAAAATATTCCTTGGAAATTCTATCCTAATGCTGTAAAGGCTGATGATTCTAGATTTCAACAATATTCAGCAAATAATCTGAATCAGTTTGGATTATGGAGATTTAATAGATGTTTGGCCGACTTTAAGCCCCATATAGTTTTTGATGTCAGAGACTACTGGATGTATGCTTATCAGGATACTAGTCCGTATCGACCATATTTTAGTTGGATTATAATGCCAACCACTGATTCTGATCCTCCAAAAATAGAATGGTTATATACTTATCAAAACGCGGAATTGGTTGTGCCTTATACTGATTTTGCTAAGAATGTACTACATCGTACTTGTGGTAAAAGAATTAATCTATTTCCAAAAATAGCTAATGCTGGTATTAATCCTAACGAATTTTATCCAATAGAGAATAAGTCTGCTCATAAAATTAAACATCTTGGACGAGATCTGAATATAGTTGGAGTAGTTATGAGAAATCAAAAACGTAAATTAATAGCTGAACTATTACTAGCGTTCAAAATGTTTCTTGAACAGCTCAAAGTCTCAAAGCAAGATGATATCTATGATAAAACATATCTTTACTTACACACATCTTATCCTGAAGAAAACGGATGGGATATACCATCTCTCTTATTAGAGTATGGTTTATTAGATAAAGCATATTTTACTTATAAATGCAAGAATTGTGCTAAAGTTAGTGGCGGTAAATTTCATTCTGCTCTCAGGGTGTGTACAAATTGTAATACTAGGGCGGTGGGCATAGCAGGAGCGTCTAATGGCGTGACAACTTCGGAATTAAATGACGTATATAATCTGTTTGATATTTTTGTACAATATGCTATTTGTGAGGGGTTTGGTATGCCACAGGTTGAAGCTGCTGCTTGTGGATTACAGATAGCATCTGTTGACTATAGTGCAATGACAGAGGTGGCTGAGAAATTAAACGGTATTAAAATTCCAGTTCAAAAAATGTTTAGAGAAATGGAGATTAATGCTGATAGAGCATATCCGGATAATGAATTTACAGCAAAAATGTTTTATGATTTTTTTGTTAATACCTCTAGCGATACTAAAGCTAAAAATAGTTTAGAGATAAGAGAAAAATGTCTATCAATATACACATGGGATAATGTATATAAGATTTGGGAGGAAGCTTTTGATAGCATAGATATCAATAAAAAACTATCCTGGAATTCTAATAATGTGCCACAGGTAAAAAATGGATCGGTGAAGGTTCCTAGTCATCTTGATGAAAAAGCTTTTATTGAATATATTTGTTTAAATGTTATTAATGATCCTTATTTATTGCAAACAGCAAATATCCAAATATTAATTAAGGATGCTGTAAATTGTTTAGTAGCAAGATCTGGTTCAATATCTACCATGAATAAGCAAGAAGTTTTAAATATCCTAGAAGGCTATCTAAATAATAAGGTTGTGTGTGAAAAAATGAGAAGTCATCCAGAAATTCTTAATAAAGAAGATTTTATACAATGTTAAACGAACAAATAAATAAAATTCATACTCCGTGTAAAGATTGTGTATTTGCAAAATATCAAGACAATACTCAGATAGGTTGTGAACTAGATTATATATCTAAATATAAAAGCAAGAATATAGAGATACTAGAGGCTTATGATAATAATAAGGAATTTTACATAATTAATGGTAAAAAATGTATCGGATATAGAGAAAATAAGTGGTTTGATCAATTTGATCTGAAAGATAATTCTATAGAAGATAAGATTAAAAAATTTCATGAATTAAATAGCTTAGATTATCTATTAGTCATCGATCTTAAAAAGATAAATCTAGAAGAATTAGAAGATATTCTTGGTCAGATTAATACTCTAGAAATTAAACCTAAAA
>RFVO01000078.1 GCA_009928005.1 Chitinophagia bacterium
ATTAAAAATTATGATAGATGGTGCCTATCTTTTCTTTTTATATTCTCAAAAAAACAAATTAGCTTTAATCTGCAAAATTAATCATAATGAATACAAAAAGAATCCTGTCTTGGGTACTAATACTAGTCGCCCCTTTATTTACATTCGCTCAACAAACAACTCAATATCCTAACGACTATTTAAGTCCTGAATTTCATGCAGGTCGTCGTGCCGCTTTTAAAGAAAAATTATCTGCAAATGGTGTAGGTATTTTCTTTGCCTCTCAAGTGCGCGTAAGAAATAACGATGTCGATTTCCAATATGCTCAAAATAAAAACTTCTACTATTTAACGGGCTTAGAAGAATCGGATGCACTTTTATTGTTATTCAAACAACCTGTTACTATTTTAAATAAAACAGGTACTGAATTTATTTTTGTAAAAAATCGTGATCCACAAAAAGAATTATGGACAGGAAAAATTTTAGGCGCTGAAGGTGTACAAGCAAAATATAAAATAGAAAACGTTTTTATCAATGACCTTTTTACAGCTAGTACCATTGACTTTAGTAGTATAGATTCAGTTTTTTCTGCTTATCGTGGGGAAGGCATTTTCTCAAAATATAAAAGAGTAGAAGATCCACTTTCTCGAATGGCTACTATTATTGATAGTATTATTAATATACAAAACAAGCCTATCGCAGCAAGAAGTACCCAAATGATATTAAGTAGTCTTCGTGGCATTAAACAACCAGAAGAAATTGCCTTAATTGCAAAAGCGGCTTCTATTAGTTGCGAAGGCCATAGCGATGTAATGCGTGCTATAAAACCTGGAATGACTGAATACCAAGCCCAGGCCATTATGGAATATCATTTTAAAACCAATGGATCTGAATATCCTGGTTATCCAAGTATTAATGGTGCTGCTGAAAATGCATGTGTACTGCACTATATCACTAATTTAAAAACAATCAACGATGGTGATATGTTATTAAGCGATTGTGCTGCTGAATACCATGGTTATAGTGCAGATGTTACTAGAACAGTTCCTGCTAATGGAAAATTCACACCTGCTCAAAAAATAATTTATGAACTAGTATTGAAAGCACAAGATGCAGGTATTGCAGCCTGTGTTCCAGGCGCCCCATTTGGTGCAGCAGATGCAGCTGCTAGAAAAGTAGTCAACGATGGTTTAATTCAGTTAGGTATTGCCTCAAATGAAGCTGAGGCTAGAAAATATTTTCCACATGGCACTTCACATCATTTAGGATTAGATGTGCATGATATGGGTCCACGTACTTTATTACCAGGTGTGGTTTTAACAGTGGAACCAGGCATTTATATTCCACCAGGAAGTAACTGTGATAAAAGATGGTGGAGTATTGGTGTAAGAATTGAAGATGATATTTTAATTACTGAAACAGGCAATAAAAATTTATCTGCCGGGGCACCTCGTAGCGTGGAGGCGATTGAAAAAATGGCTAAAGAAAAAAGTATATTTAAAAAATAAATTTTAAGCTTAGCAGTAAAATAGAAATAAATTATTCTTATAAAAAAAACCTCCCAAATATTTTGGTGAGGTTTTTTTGTGGAGTCGAGGGGAGTCGAACCCCTGTCCAAACAATGTTACCATTGGTCTTCTACATGCTTATTGTTTTATTATTTGTCGGCGAATAACAGGAAAAACACAAACCAATTATTCGCTTAGCTGGATAGTACTTAGATAAAAGGCACAGCCTAGTTTTATCGCATCCTGTTTTGTTTTTAATTAGGCTGAGGAGCGGGCAACAGGCCTGCCTTCTCTCTCGACCAAAATGGGTGTTAATTCACTGAATTAAGCAGCCATGGCAAAATTTGCTTCGCCTTTTGATTGTTTGGTATTCAGATTAAAGTGCTAATTACCCAACGCACTGCATGCTTACCCCAACCGCTACGACTGCTGTCAAAACCATACGACCCCAATTGTACCTTATGAGATAAAACTTAATTCGAACCTACAAAATTACAACTAAAATGTGAATTACTTAAATAATCGCCAAAAGTCAAGCCCCAAAGCGTATAGCATAAGGCCAAACATGAGCATCATACCTACTATTTGAGCGTATTCCATAAACTTATCACTAGGCTTTTTACCTGTAATCATTTCTACAATTATAAACATTGCATGCCCTCCATCCAAGGCTGGTATAGGCAGTAGATTCATAAATGCAAGTATAATAGAGAATATAGCCGTCAAAGTCCAAAAACGTTCCCAATCCCATGCTGCAGGGAAAGTGTTTCCAATACTAATTAAACTACCTAAGGAATCATTGGGGCTCACCTTACCTGTAAAAATTTGCTTGATGCCTTGTATATAATTATCCAAAGTGGTAAAGCAGCGATGTGCGCCTTCAGGTATGGCTTCTAAGAAAGTAAAATCTCTGTGCACTGTTTTAAATAAGGCGTAAGGTAGTTTTACAAATAAACCTATCTGACCTGAACCACTAATTAATGCTTTGGTATAGACTGTATCATCCCCTCTTTTGGAAGTAACTATTACAATTGAATCGGCATACTTTTGTTTCACTTCTATAAATTCAAACTGATACTTAATACTGGTATTATTCATTTTTAAAAGTGTATCATTTTTATTAAAATTCCCTTCTAAGACCACCGCCGATTTTCCCACTGAATCAATAATAACTGGTATGCGCGGAATCACAAAGGGATCTGTTTTTTTAAACTTTGCAAGTGAAGTGGCTAAACTACTGGGTATTTTTAATGAAATAATACTATCTCCTCTTTGTACCTCTAAAGTTTTAGGATTTGTTAAAATTAATTTAGATTCTAAAGCATCGAAGTTTTCTAATACTTTTTTATCTATAGAAACAATTATATCTCCGTCTTGTACACCCATTTGTTTTGCAAGTGAACTTGCATGAACGCCATAAGTCACATTTTTTGCTGGCAAATAGTCATCTCCCCAATACCAACCAATGCCTATAAAAATAATAATAGCTAATACAATATTGACAATTACTCCTCCTAACATTACAATTAATCTTTGATAAGCAGGCTTTGATCTTAGCTCCCAAGACTCAGGGGCCTTGGTCAATTGCTCTTTATCCATGCTTTCGTCAATCATGCCTGCAATTTTCACATAACCACCAAATGGAATCCAGCCAATACCATATTCTGTTTCTCCGATTTTCTTTTTCCAAAGACTAAATCCTGGATTAAAGAATAAATAAAATTTTTCTACACGAGTTTTGAATAAACGTGCTGGAATAAAATGTCCTAATTCATGTAAGACAACTAGTATCGAAAAAGATAAAATAAATTGTGCTGTTTTTACACCCACTGCTGCAAAATCAAATGCTAAAATGTACATATTTTATAATTGTATTAAAGAGGCTGCAAAATTACGCGCCTCGCCATCGGTTTCAAAATAATCTTCCAAGCTTGGCTTAGAGATGTAGTTAATTTTTTCTAAAGTTTTTTCAATGAGTTCTGTCATTTCTAAAAATCCAATTCGATTTTTTAAAAATGCATAGACTGCAATTTCATTAGCTGCATTTAAAATACAAGGTGTGTTGCCCCCTTTTTCCATTGACTCTTTGGCCAATTGTAAATTTCTAAATGTTTTCATATCTGGTTCATCAAAATTCAATTGATTCGGTTTGTCGAAAAGATATCTTGGAAAAGTATTTTTTAATCTTTGTGGAAATGCCATGGCATATTGAATGGGTAATTTCATATCAGGTAGTCCCATTTGTGCTTTTATACTTCCATCTTCAAACTGCACCATACTATGAATAATACTTTGAGAATGTACCACTACTTTAATTTGACTTGGCGCTAAATTAAATAACCATCTTGCTTCAATCATCTCTAATCCTTTATTCATAAGGGTTGCAGAGTCAATAGATATCTTAGCCCCCATGGACCAATTTGGATGTTGCAAAGCGTGCTCTCTTTTTACATTTACTAAGAAATTAGGTTTCTTACCTAAGAAAGGGCCTCCACTCGCAGTGAGTATAATTTTTTCAATAGGATTATTTTGTTCCCCCACTAAACATTGAAAAATTGCAGAATGCTCGCTATCTACTGGAATAATAGCTACTCTATTTTCTTTTGCTTTTTGCATGACAATATCACCAGCTACCACCAAGGTTTCTTTATTCGCAAGGCCAATAGATTTTCCATTTTCAACCGCTGTTAAAGTAGGTTTTAATCCAGCAAAACCGACAATACCTGCCATCATAAAATCATAACAATCCATGGACGCAACTTGCTCAAGTGACTCTTCTCCCGCAAAAACTTTTATAGGTTTTCCTTCTAATGCTTTTTTTACAGTTGCATATTTTGTGAGATCTACTATAACCACAATATTGGGCATGAATACCAAGGCCTGCTCAATTAATAATGATTCATTAGAATGTGCTGTTAATATTTCAGCTACAAATAAATCAGGATGTGCAGCAATTACCTCAAGGGTTTGTTTCCCTATTGACCCTGTTGACCCGAAAATGGCAATTCTTTTTTGACTCATCCAATGTATTTCTTAGAAATTAAAATTAAGCTATTATTTTTATGGCGCAATATATTGCATTAACTCATTAGCAATTACTCGGTCATTACTTAAGCGAGGCACTTTATTTTGACCCCCCAACTTTCCTTGAGTTCTCATATAATCAATAAAAGCATTTTTTTGCATTGAATTTATTTGCAAAGGGGCTAAAATAGAACCTGCAATTAAATCCTCATAATAAGCATTTTTAGCACAGAGCGCTTCATTCAATTTCATTCTAAACAAAGACATATCAGTTGGTTTTTTTTCAAATTCAATAAACCATTCATGATAACTTTTACCAGCTGTTTGTTGTATAAAAGGAGCGACTGTAAATTCAACCACCGACACACCCATTTGTTTTGTAACTTCTAATAATGCTTGCTCTACTTCTTCCCCAATTACATGTTCTCCAAAAGCAGAAATAAAATGTTTTACTCTTCCTGTAACTATAACTCTGTAAGGGTCAATACTTACAAACTTTATAATATCTCCTAAATGATATCCCCATAAACCCGCATTGCTATTAATTACCATCGCATACTGCTCTTCTAATTTCACATCAGCAAGTGAAATTCTAACGGGCGCTTCATCATTTATATTCGCAAGTGGAATGAATTCATAAAAAATACCACTACGGGTATTTAATAATAAACCTGGTTCTTTTCTTGTATCCTGATATGCAAAGAAACCTTCGCTTGCTGGAAATAATTCAATGGTATCAATTTGCTTACCAATAGTATCAAATAATTTTGTTTTATAGGGTTCGAAATTCACCCCGCCTTGCACAAGCACTTGTAAGTTGGGAAAAATTTCAATTACAGGCTTTCCCGTAATTTCAATAATTCTATCAAAATACATTTGCACCCAAGGTGGAATACCTCCAATTAAAGTCATATCCTTACCTAAGGTTTCTTTTACTATTTTATCTAGCTTCTCTTCCCACTCCTCAATACAATTGGTTTCAAAGCTAGGCAGTTGATTGCCTCTTAAATATTGTGGAATATGATGATTCACTATGCCACTTAGCCTTCCCGTTGGAATGCCGCCCACTCTTTCCAATTCAGGGGAACCACTTAAAAATATCATTTTCCCACCTGCAAATTGAGTATTAGCCGTTAAAGCCATATAGGCAAGTATAGCATTTCTTGCCCCATTAATATGATTATCAATGGAATCCTTAGTAATAGGGATGTACTTTACCCCACTAGTTGTTCCGCTGGTTTTTGCAAAATAAATAGGTCGACCCTTCCAAAGCACATTTTGAGTCCCATTTTTAATTTGATCTATATAAGGTTTAAATTGCTCGTAGTCTCTCAAAGGAACCGCTTTTTGGAAGCTTGGGTAGTCTTTTACCTGATCAAAATGGTGCTCTTTCCCAAAAAGGGTGGTTTTGCCAACTTTAATTAATTGATTTAGAATGTCTTGTTGATCTTTTAGGGCATTTTTGCGATCCTTTTGTATTTGTCTATATATAATACCTGCAAAGGGTTTCGCCAATAAAGATTTGACATTAAACATATTCGGATACATTAATATAGATAGATCGAGGCGAAATTAGGTACTAATTTAGTTATTGTCAAATCACTTTAGGCCTTAAAACTCAATTAAATGTGCGTTTTTAAGGCAATTGGGAGTCCCTATTATATTTTTTGAGAATTAATTGCAAATTGGGATAAATATAATTACCTTTGCCGTCCTAATTTTGGACATTATGTTAGCAGTAGTAAAAATCGCAGGACAACAATTTAAAGTACAAGCAGGAGATAGCTTGTATGTACCTCACCTGCAAGGTAAAACCGGAGACAAAGTTGAATTCAACGATGTTTTATTTGTCGATAATAATGGAAGCATCTCTTTTACAAGCAAAGTAAAAGTAAAGGCTGAAATTTTAAACGACTTAGTACAAGGAGATAAAGTTATCGCCTTTAAAATGAAAAGACGTAAAGGTTTCCGCAAGAAACATGGTCACAGAACACATTACACACAAATTAAAATCGAGAACATTGCTTAATCTTGCTAAAACAGGACTAAAGTAGATATATCAATTATTAATAAAAGGCTAGAAAAAAGAATATACTATGGCACACAAAAAAGGGGAAGGTTCCGTAAAAAACGGCCGTGATTCCCAAAGCAAACGTTTAGGTGTTAAGATTTATGGTGGTCAACCAGCATTATCTGGTAATATCATTATACGCCAAAGGGGTACTGTTTACCATCCAGGTAAAAACGTTGGAGTTGGCTCTGACTATACATTATTCGCCCTTTCTAATGGAATTGTGGAGTTTAAAAAAGGTAGAAATAACCGTACAACAGTATCAATTTTACCGGTAGAAACAGTAGCTTAAAAAAAATAATTTTGCAGTTATTAAAAAAGTTTTCTATTTTTAATACATATTTACTAACCATTAAATCTAAAAAACATGGCAAAAGCTAAAAAAGCTGCTAAAAAAGCTGCTCCTAAAAAGAAAGCTGCTCCTAAAAAGAAAGCTGCTCCTAAGAAGAAAGCTGCTAAGAAAAAAGCTGCTCCTAAGAAGAAAGCTGCTAAGAAAAAAGCTGCTAAAAAGAAATAATTATCGCAAGATAATTAAATCGTCTTTTTTGCTTTCAGCAGAAATAGATTTGAAGTCCTCCCCGTTTACGGGGAGGATTTTTTTTTGAACTATTTTTTATACATTCACGCATGCATAATTATGAGATTGCTGAACAATTTACTTTGCTTGGAAAATTAATGGATATCCATGGTGAGAATCCATTTAAAATAAAGTCATATACTAATGCAGCATATACTTTGGATAAGTTAGCAGAACCAGTGAGTGAAATGTCTCCACATGAATTATTTGCTATTAAAGGTATAGGAGAAGCAATAGGACAAAAGATATTGCAACTAATTGAAAATAAACGACTTACAATACTTGAAGATTACATAGAAAAAACACCTATTGGCATTTTAGAAATGTTAAAAATTAAAGGCCTAGGACCAAAAAAAATAATTACTATTTGGAAAGAATTAGAAATTGAAACAGTAGGTGAATTACTATATGCTTGTCAAGAAAATAGATTAATTAACTATAAAGGTTTTGGTGCAAAGACACAACAAAATATTCAAGAGTCTTTAGAATATTATTTACAACATCAAGGAAGTTATTTATATGAACAAGTAGAAACACTTGCATGTAGTTTGCAAAATAGTTTATATGAAAAATTTCCAGAGAATGAACATATTATTTCTGGACATTTTAAAAGACAAATGGAGACCATCGATTTTTTAGATGTAGTCACTACCCTTTCAGAAAATAAATTAATAAATTGGTTAACAGAAAAAGAATTTACGATTACAAAATTGGATGAATTTATAAGTTGTAAAGGGGTGGATAATTTCGAAATTAGGTGGCATATTACTAGCCCTGAAAATTTTTATTGGACCGATTTTACCCTGGCATCTTCCCCCAATTTTCTAAAAAAATGGGTAGAAAACCCCTTTTTTAAAAAAAATTTTA
>RFVO01000079.1 GCA_009928005.1 Chitinophagia bacterium
AAAATAAAATTTTATTTTAGGTTCAGTTCCACTAGGTCGTGCTGAAATCTTTGTTCCATTAGCAGTAATAAATTGTAAAACATTACTCTTAGGTAATTTAATTTTCCAAGTTTCTCCTGTTGCTAAATTCTTTCCAATTTGTAACTCATAATCCAATAAGGTTATTACTGCTTCTCCATCAATTATAGTAGGAGGAGATTGCCTGTAGTCTTCCATCATCTTAGCAATCTCTTGCTGTCCATTCATTCCTTTTTTGGTAATGCTAATTAAGTTTTCATAATAAAAACCATATTGTACATATAGATCAATGAGCTTATCAAACAAGGTTCGGCCTTTTGCTTTTTCATAAGCAGCCATTTCACATAAAATAGCTACCGCACTTACGGCATCTTTATCTCTAATTTGATCTCCAATCATTAATCCAAAACTCTCTTCTCCTCCAATAATATAATTTTCCTTTCCTTCTTTTTCTTTTACTAATTCTGCTACCCATTTAAAACCCGTTAAGACATTGTAACAGTTCACATTGTTTTGCTTAGCTACTTCATTAATCATAGCCGTAGTCACAATAGTAGTAATGACCATATCATTGGGCTTTGCTATGCCTTTGGACTTACGTGCCTCCATCATATACGCAAAAGCTAATACAGCAGTTTGATTTCCATTCATTAACACCCACTCACCTTTATGGTTTTTAACACCTACCCCTACTCTATCTGCATCAGGGTCGGTTCCTAAAATGATATCTGCATCTAATGCTTTAGCTTTATGTAAACCAATACTCATCGTCTCCGTTTCCTCTGGATTTGGGTAATGCACAGTAGGGAAATTACCATCGGGCATAGACTGTTCTTCCACTACATGCACATTAGTAAATCCATAAGCAGCTAAAACTTTTGGTACTAAGGTTATACCAGTTCCATGAATAGGTGTGTACACAATTTTTAAATCGTGTTGCTTTGTAATCACTTCAGGATATATACTTAATGTTTGAAGCATTTTTGTATAGGCTTCATCTATTGAAGCTCCAATGAGTTCAATATTTGCAGCCCCACCCTCCCATTTAACATCATCAATAGACTGTATGGCTTCCACTTCTGTAATTACATTTTTATCATGCGGGGGTACTAATTGTCCTCCATCATTCCAATAAGCCTTGTATCCATTGTATTCTTTAGGATTATGGGAAGCGGTACAAACTACTCCAGCTTTAGCTCCTAAGGTTCTTATAGCAAAACTTAATTCAGGTGTAGGACGTAAGGCTTCAAATAAAAATACTTTAATACCATTAGCAGCAAAAACCTGCGCAGTGGTTTCAGCAAAAAATCTTGCATTATTTCTAGAATCATGACCAACTACTACCGAAATTTTTTCACCAGCATATGTTTTGTTTAAGTAATTGGCAAAACCTTGAGTAGCCATACCAATAGTGTATTTGTTAATCCTATTGGTACCCACTCCCATAATACCTCTTAACCCACCCGTTCCAAATTCTAAATTTTTATAAAAACTATCGGCCAATTCATCACCTGGTTGAGATTGCATGAAGACAATTGCATCCTTGGTAGCCTGGTCATAATTACCAGCTAACCATTTTTCTACTTTTTGGGCTATTGACTGACTCATAATACACTAATTAAAAAGCAATTTTAAGCAATAATTACAAGTTATCCAATTAAGTAGGCATTTTAGATTTTTGGCTTTCAAAAATGGGTTAAATTTGTACTAATTTTGATAACTCAAATATCCTTATGGCTATTATAGCTCAAATCCTCTTTATTATTCTTACTGCTACTGCACTCTATTTATTTAGTAAGAATTTGCTTATTATAAGACGAAATATTTTAATAGGTAAAGCTGGTTTTGTGAATGATCAAAAAACAAGGCGCTGGAAGAATGTTTTTTTATTAGCCTTGGGGCAAAAGAAAATGTTTAAAAAACCAGTAGTGGCCATTTTACATTTAATTCTATATATAGGTTTTATCATTATTAATATTGAGCTGCTTGAAATAATGGCTGACGGTATATTGGGTACCCACCGTATTTTTGAAACTTATTTTGATAAAATTGGAGCTGGCTCTTTCTACTATTTTATTATTAATAGTTTTGAAATTCTAGCCGCTTTTGTATTATTGGCATGTATTGTATTTTTAGTCAGAAGAAATATACTAAAACTAAAAAGGTTCATGAGTAATGACTTAGCAGGCTGGCCACGCTCGGATGCTAATTATATCTTAATTGCTGAAATTATTTTAATGTGTTTGTTCTTAGTTATGAATGCTGCCGATACACAAGCAAATTTTATTATTTCATCAAGCCTTCAGCCTTTATTAAGTGACATCAATAGTAATACACTTTTAAAAATTGAACATACTGCTTGGTGGTTGCATATCATTGGAATTTATATTTTCATGAACTACCTACCTTATTCAAAACACTTACATATTATTTTAGCCTTCCCTAATACTTATTATGCGCCACTTACACCCAAGGGTATGATGCATAACATGCCAGAAGTTCAAAACGAAGTATTGTATGCGATGCAGCCTGAACTAGCGCCATCAGGAGCGGCTGCGCCTGCTAGCTTTGGTGCAAAAGATGTAATGGATTTAAGTTCTAAAAATTTAATGGATGCTTATAGTTGTACAGAGTGTGGTCGTTGCACTGCGGCATGCCCTGCTAACATAACTGGTAAACTTTTAAGCCCTCGTAAAATTATGATGGCCACTAGAGACAGATTAGAAGAAGTAGGTAAAAATATTAACAAACATAAAAACTTTATACCTGATAATAAAACTTTATTACACGATTATATTTCAGTGGAAGAATTAAGGGCATGTACTACTTGTAATGCTTGTGTTGAAGAATGTCCAGTAAGCATATCTCCTTTAGATATTATTATGGAGCTACGCAGGTCACTGGTGATGGAAGAAAGTAATGCGCCTCAGGAATGGAATAGCATGTTTAGTAATATTGAAAATAATTTTGCACCTTGGAAATTTGCACCAGACGATAGAGATGCCTGGACAAATCAAGCATAAAAAAGAAGCTATGAAAGTAAATACAATGGCTGAGATGATAGCAAGTGGTCAAACCCCTGAAGTTTTATTTTGGGTAGGTTGTGCGGGTAGCTTTGATCAAAGGGCACAGAAAATTACCAAGGCCTTTGCAACCATATTAGATAAAGCAGGTGTTAACTATGCTATTTTAGGTAAGGAAGAAGCTTGCACTGGTGACCCTGCCAGAAGAGCCGGCAATGAATTTATGTTTCAAATGATGGCTTATCAAAATATTCAAATTTTAAATGGCTATTCAATAAAAAAAATTGTGACTACTTGTCCGCACTGCTTTAATATTTTAAAAAATGAATACCCTATTCTAGGCGGTAATTATGAAGTCATTCATCATACCCAATTTTTACAAGAATTGATAGAACAAGGAAAAATTAAAATTATCGATAGCAATGAATGGAAAGGAAAATCTATAACTTACCACGATAGTTGTTATTTAGGTAGGGCAAATGAAATTTATGAAGCTCCAAGAAAAGTATTGGAGAGCTTAGATATGGAATTAAGAGAAATGAAAAGATGTAAATCCAAGGGTCTTTGCTGTGGCGCGGGTGGTGCACAAATGTTTAAAGAAGAAGAAAAAGGTGATAAAAGAGTAAATATGGAAAGAGCAGATGAAGCCATTGAAACCAAGTCCGATTTTGTAGCAAGCGCCTGCCCTTTTTGCAATACTATGCTAAGCGATGGTATTAAAAATAGAAAAGAAGAAGTAAATACAGAAGTACTAGATATTGCTGAAATGATTGCAAAAGCAATGCTATAGGATTCAATTGATTTTATATAAAAATGTCTGTAAAATAATAATAATAATAATGACCGTTGATTTAAAGACCATACTACCAGAAAATTTTCATCCATTATCCAGAACTTGGATTTATCAAAGCAATAGAACTTTTACTTTACCAGAACTATTTCAAGCGGAAGAAATACTAGAAGCATTTACTGAAAACTGGAAAAGCCATGGTGCCCCTGTTAAAGGCTTTGCCACTATATTATATGGTCAGTTCATTGTGATAATGGCTGACGAGACACAAACCGGTGTGGGTGGCTGCAGTACCGATAGTTCGGTGCATGTTATAAAACAAATAGAAGTAAAGAACAATGTACAAATGTTCAATCGTGAACTATTGGCATTTTGGGTAAAAGAAAAAGTACAAACTATTCCACTTGCACAAGTTGGCTATGCGCTAGAAAATGGTATATTAGCAAAAGATACTTTATACTTTAATAATTTAGTAGCCAATAAAGCGGCTATGGAAAAAGACTGGCTGCAACCTATTTCAGAAAGTTGGCTAGCGAAAAAATATTTTAAATAAATTATTTTATAACTGCTTTAAGCGCTTTCACTAAATCATCCCCTCTTAAGTCTCTACCAATAATTACACCATTAGGATCAATTAAGAAACTTGCAGGAATACTTTGAATACCAAATTGAACAGCTACTTCATTATTCCAGTATTTTAAATCACTTACATGTGACCAAGTAAGTCCGTCCTTTTTAATAGCTTCCAACCATCTTGCTTTATCCTGATCTAAAGACACACCGAGTACAGTGAAATTTTTATTCTTAAAAGCGTTATAAGTTTTTACCACATTTGGGTTTTCTGCACGACATGGTCCACACCAGCTAGCCCAAAAGTCAACTAGTACATATTTACCTCTTAAAGAAGATAATTTAAAAGGCTTTCCATTAACATCGTTTTGAGTAAACTCAGGTAATACCGAACCAATTTTACCTACACCTGCAGTTTGCAAAGTTTTATCAATCACGTCAGCAAAGGTTCCTTTTTTAGCATCCCCTTCTAAGACAGCATAATAATCGCTTAAGGTTTCCTTTACAGCAGGAAATATATTTGCCATTTGGAATAAGAAAAAAGTGCTAACTGGAGATTGATTATTTTTTTTACTTAAATTAAAATACTCTGAAATAATAGCCTTTGATTGCAATTCAGCTTGTTTACCAATAGAATCTTTCTTAGTAGCCTCTTTTTCTGCCTGTGCTGCTCCTAAGCTGCCAAAATAAGAAGACATCAGCGGATCCAATTTCTTCATATATGATTGATATACATCCTGACTTGGAGAGCCTTGATATACTATTTCTTTAGGCGCATTTACATCTCCCTCCATAGTAAGTTTATCATTTCCAACAAATATGGGAATCTGTGTTTTAGTACCTTTAAAGGAAACAACATAAATACCGGTGTTGGCTATTGTTGTTTTTAATTCAAACTTACCTCCTACTGCAGTTGTAGTAGCTACTTCTTTATTAGCCATACCATCTAAAAGGGTAACTACAGTTTGGTCTGCAATATTTTTCATGCTCCCATTTATTTCTAAAGACTGTGCCATTAAATTAATGCTGCCAAATGGAAGCATAAAAAGCACTACTAATTTTTTGATCATTGTATTCATATTAATGTATTGAAATATTATTTTCTTCGGTTAAGGTATCAAATATAAGTATTTAAATCTAGGGCTTATGCCTTTGGGCTAAAACTTTAACTATATCAGCTAATTGATAACCTTTTGACTGTAAAAGAATTAAGTAGTGAAACAATAAATCGGCCGATTCGTCTAAAAATAATTGTTCATTATTGTCCTTAGCCTCAATGACTAATTCAACTGCTTCTTCTCCAACTTTTTGTGCAATTTTATTAATACCCTTTGCAAAT
The DNA here is from genome assembly GCA_009928005.1 of Chitinophagia bacterium. Classification (GTDB taxonomy): domain Bacteria; phylum Bacteroidota; class Bacteroidia; order Chitinophagales; family Chitinophagaceae; genus Sediminibacterium. The sequence continues at coordinate 5,741 of RFVO01000079.1, forward strand.
AAACTAGCTACATAAGAGCTTGAAGGATCTGCCTTTTTTCTGTCTGCAATTATTTGTTCTAATGTATTTAAAAAAGCGGTACTATTATTATTGTCCTCTCCCCAGCATGTGTCAGTTCCCATATGACAAACAGGACCTTCTGGAATTGCTTGTATTAATAAAGTATCCTGATCACAGTCTTCCTTCATACTTATATAATTCAGGAAATTACCACTCTGCTCACCCTTGGTCCATAGTCTATTTTTAGAACGGCTATGGAAAGTAACTTTACCTTTGGCAAGTGTTGCGTCAACTGCTGCCTTATTCATAAAGCCCAACATTAATACAGTTTTAGTATTGGCATCTTGTACTATGGCGGGCACTAAACCATCTGGGTATTTTGTAAAATTGATATTCATAGTAATTAGTATTGTTAGTTTTTATATTTTTTTCTATTTATTTTATTATGCTTATTATTCTCTTTATTGATTTCATTATTAAACTTTATAATTCCTTATATTTTGTCAATTAAATTCTTACTGCAACTCCCTTTTCGTTTAAATATTTTTTTAAATGAGGTATAGCGACTTCTTTATAATGAAAAATACTGGCAGCTAATGCAGCATCGGCCTTGCCTGAAGTAAATACATCATAAAAATGCGCTTCATAACCACCACCTCCCGATGCAATAATAGGCACAGGCAATGCAGAAGATAAAATAGCCGTAATATCCAAGGCAAAACCCTGTTTAGTACCATCATGATTCATAGAAGTTAATAAAATTTCTCCTACCCCAAGATCCACTGCTTGTTTAGCCCAATCCATAGCCAAGGTATTGGTCTTTTCTCTGCCCCCTTTTAAATACACATACCAGTTACCATCGGCTTCTAATTTAGTATCAATGGCTAGCACTACGCACTGACTTCCAAAATTTTTAGCAAAGCGGTTAATAATATCAGGGTTTTGAAAGGCTGCAGTATTTATGGAAATTTTATCGGCCCCATTTTGTAAAAGAAGGCTCACATCTTCTTCATTTTTTATACCCCCACCTACAGTAAAAGGAATATTAATTTTATGCGCAATTTTATTCACTAGCTCACTTAAAGTTTTTCTTTTTTCTACTGTTGCAGTTATGTCAAGAAAAACCAATTCGTCAGCACCCTCACTTGCATAAAAAGCAGCTAGTTCAACAGGGTCGCCCGCATCTCTGAGTTGTTCAAAGTTTATGCCTTTCACCGTTCGGCCATCTTTGATATCTAAACAAGGTATAATGCGTTTGGTTAACATGAATAGTATTCGTTAAAAATGAAATGAGTTAATTAAAATTGGCTAATTCCGAAATAGTAATTTTATTTTCATAAATGGCCTTACCTACAATAGCAGCAGCACATCCAATTTCTTCAAGTTCTATTAAATCATCTAAAGAGCTTACTCCACCACTAGCAATTAATTGTAAAGTTGGAAATTGTTCTATAATTTTTTGATATAGCTGGGTAGAGGGGCCTTGTAATTTGCCATCTTTTTTTATATCGGTGCAAAATATTTGCTTCACTCCCTTACTTGTATAAGATTGAATAAAATCAAATACCGAAATGTCTGTTTTTTCTAACCAACCGCCAATGGCTATTTTTTCTTCAAAAACATCGGCGCCTAACATAAAAGTATGGGCCCCAAAGCGTGCAATCCACTCCTGAAACAATAATTCATTTTTTACAGCCAAACTTCCAATAGTTGCATAGGTAGCTCCTGTATCCAATACTGTTTTTAAAATAGCTTCGGTTTTAATACCCCCTCCAAAATCTATTTTAAGTTCAGTATTATTGGCTATTTTTTCTAAAACCTTCCAATTCACTACCTCTCCGGCTTTAGCCCCGTCTAAGTCAACCAAATGCAAATGCATTAAGCCAATACCTTCAAATGCCTTCGCCACTTCTAGTGGGTCTTCATTGTATATTTTCTTTTGCGCGTAATCACCTTCCGTTAAACGAACACATTTACCTTCAATAATATCTATAGCGGGAATAATTTGCATTTAATTTTTTATTTTGTTCTTCTTTTTAAATCGTTTTATAATATTTTAACTCGGTTTTATTTTCTTAATTCTTAGACTCTTTTTTATTTTTCAATTTTCC
>RFVO01000080.1 GCA_009928005.1 Chitinophagia bacterium
AAAAAAGAGTAACTGTTAAATTTGCAGGAGAGAAAGCAGTAACAGAATTAGTGATTGAAGGAGAAGTAGTATTGAAATAAAAAAACCCTCCACCGAAATCGGCAGAGGGTTTTTTATATCTTAACTAGTAAGTTAACTAGAGACTAGTCAACATCCCAGAATATACGTGTAGCTAAAGGATCGATTGTTCCTTGTGCATTTACGTTCGCACCATTAGAACCTAATTCAGTTCCAGGATACCATAAACGTAATGGACGAGCTGTACCTACATAGTTCTTAGAGTTAGGTGTCACAGGATAGTTATTCTTGCGATACTCAGACCATGCTTCTAATCCATTGAAATAACCTACTGCTATCCATTTTTGGTAAGCAATTGTATTTAATTTATTAGTAGAGGCAGTAAAATCACAATCTTGCTTACCATTGGTTAATAAAGCAGTCACATTTGATGTGCTAGCTCCAATAGCGCGGAAGTTTTGTTTAACTCCTTCTTCATAATATGATTGAGCTGTACCTGTTAAGTTTACAGAAGAACCATAACGTTGTTTAGCTTCCGCTAAGTTCAATTGAACTTCAGCAGCAGTCATAATTACGATAGGTCTGTTGTATTGACCTCTCACTAACAAGACTGGACCTACTGCAGAACTTGTTGCAGGCAAGTAACCAGCACTTGAACCAAAAGGAACACCTACATAGTTAGCAGCAATTTCAGGCTTAACACTCACACCTGGATTCGCTAAGTCTTCATTACCTGGCGCATAAGCGAAACGCTTTAAACGGAAAGTATCGGCATTTTTAATTAATTCCTTCACCATGAATTCTGTAATTCTTGGCCAGTTATTATTTCCTACTCTAGCACCTGTTTCTGTATAACCGTAGTTATTATAGATTGGGTTAATTTGACCAGCAGAGGCAACATAACCAGGATTGGATCCTACTTCCGCTCCAGTTATAAAACCAGAACCTTCAGCAACGATTTTGTTAATCTCTGCAGTGATATAAGCATCTCTTCCGCTTACTCTTGCTTGACGCATTAAAATACGCAATTTCAAAGAGTTCGCAAATTTGATCCAGCTGGTATTGCTTCCTTTGAAAACGATATCAGAACTTGAATAAGTGCTTGCGAAAGCATTTGCTTTTAAGTCCTTGATAGCATCATCTAATAAACCAATCAAGCCTTCGTATACAGCTTTTTGATCATCAAATTTAGGTGCTAAGTTATCTACACCTTTTAAGGCTTCTGTAAAAGGAATGTTACCATACATGTCTACCAATTTTTGGTAGTTAAAGGCCTTCATTACTTTAGCGGGTCCTTTTAAATATTCTTGACTATACTTTGAAGCATTGTCAATTACATACTGATAATCATAAAGGTTATCATAAGTGTTATCCCAATAGTTAAAATCACCATTGGTAAAGGCATAAGAGAATAAAGTAGTTGAAATGATATAACCATTGGATTGTGTCCAATGACCAGACCAGAACATACCAACTTCATTAGGCGCAACCATGTTGGCTGCTGAAGTATTCAATGCATTCGCTAAAACGTATGCAGGGGTTGCGGTTGGAAGTGAGTTGGGGTTGGTATTGACATCAAGATAGTCTTTTTTACAACCTGTTCCCACAAGTACCAAAAACGCGGCGATATATAATTTATTTAGTTTCATATCTATTGTTTTAGTGTGTGGTTATTAAAAAACAAAATTTATATTAACACCAAATTGACGAACTGGAGGCGTTTGCAAGGTATTAGAAATACCTGAACCGTTTCCTGCTGTATAACTGAACTCTGGGTCAGTAAATTGGTTTTTGCTGTCAACAATGGTGAATAAATTTCTACCGTATAATGCTACGTTAGCTGCACTGAAAACTTTTGTTTTCTTAACTAGTGCACTTGGAAGTGTATACGATAAATTAACATCTCTTAATTTAATAAACCAGGCTGGTGTAACGAAGTTCTCAGAAATCAAACGGTAGTTGTTTACCCAAAGTGCATACTCTGGTTCACGAACCTTAACTGTTGTATTAGGAACATCATTTCCAGATACTGGATCTATATAATAAGAGTTAGGGAAGATTTGGTCACCTCTGTTAGAAGTCCAAGCACCAGAACCAGTGAAGGTCATTTGACGACCAAGGTCGGCATACATTACGTTGCCACCACGGTATTCAAAGTTAAATGCTAAACGGAAATCTTTGTAAGTAACAGTTGAACCCAATCCCACCATATCGCGAGGTAATGTACCACCACGTGCAGTTAAAGTAGTATTTTGAACTGGGTAACCAGTTGTAGGACTTACTCTTCTCATACCAGAACCATCGGTTGAATAGTAGTAACCATTGGTTTTAAGTATTGGGAAACGTTCTCCTAAGATAACGTTTGAAGTTGCGTAAGAGTATCCACCATAAGCGAATTGAGTAATACCAGGGAATAAATCAACCACTTTGTTGTCGTTGAATGAATATTTTAAATTCACATCCCATTTGATTTTAGTATCACGTAAGATTTGCACTTTTAAGTCGGCTTCATAACCCCAGTTGTCTACTTGACCTACGTTAATTAACAAGTTAGAGAAACCTGTTGTATTAGGTACTTTCACTGTTAATACTTGACCAATTGAATTTTGCTTGTACCAAGAAACGTCTAAGTTCACTCTGTTTTTAAACATGCTTACCTCAGCACCAATTTCCATAGCAGTAACAAACTCTGGTTTTAAATTGGCATCAGGTAAAGTATTTCCTACCGATAAACCTACGTTGTTTCCATAAGGGAAGTTCGCACCATTATTGTAAGAAAGATCTAAACCATATAAAGGAATATTGTCATTACCGTTTTTGTTATAAGAAGTACGCAATTTAGCATAGTTTAAAGTATTGCTCTTTAAACCAGGAAAGGCGTCTGTTACAACAAAAGATAAGGCAGCTCCATAATACAAATAAGAATATTGATTCGTAGCTCTTGTTTGTTTAAAGAAACGAGATGTTGCATCGTAACGAGCAGTTAAGTTTAAGTTTAACCACTCCATGTTTTTAACATTCGTGTTTAAATCGGCATAGTAACCAAACTTACGCTCTGTTGTATTTGATTCACCACCTCCTAAATTACCTTGTCTGTTAGATACGTTGTATACATCAGGTACTACAATTGAACTTGAAGAAACTGTGATGGATTTAGTATAACGTTGGTATAAGCTATAACCTAAAGTCAATTTGTTTTGAACATTTGCGATATCTTTTTGAATACGCGCTTGGAATTCATTATTCACTACATTTTCAGTAGTTGAATAGTCGGTTACGCCACCTAAGATATCACCGATAGCACGATAGATACCAGGATAATCGTCATCATGTGTCCAAGGATCAGGAATATAAGCGCTGTTTTTAGCCCAGTCAGAATACTGGAATTTCTCAGTAGTGTTTTTACCAGTACGAGAATTATTCATAATACCTAATCTGTTATAAAATTGTAACCAAGGAAGTGCACGATAAGTGATATCGAAGTTTCCAGAGATGTTGGCATCTTTATATTTTGCGCGGTTAATATCCTTATTGAAATAAGGGTTATTATAATAGTCGTTATAGTAACCATTAGGATTCGCAAAAGGATTAGTTCTCCAGTTTCTCATTGTAGTTAAATCTACCCAAGAAGCTGTGTTAATGATATCGTTTTGGAAATCTGAAGTTGTTCTATCATAATAAGCTTGTGTCAATGCAGCGTTAAAGCTTGTAGACACTTTACCATATTCTTTAGTTGACTTCACACGAACACCTGTTCTATCACTTAAGTCACCAGGAACAATACCATTGATTTTATTGTTCTCTACTGATAAATAATAACTAGATGTTTCATCACCCCCTTGAAAACTAGCTTGATGATTTTGAGAAATTCCCATATCAAAGCTTTTTAAACGAACGTCTTTAACGTCTGAGTAAGGAATGACTAAGCTAGATCCGTCTTGTAAGACACGACCAGCAATACGCATACTTCCATCATAATGATCACCATATTGTTGGTTTTCATAAGGACGCCAGTTTAACTTAGCACGATTTAAAGCGCTAGGATCGTAACCAGCTTGGCCGTATACTAAAGGATAGTATTGAGAACCAGAACCATATTCATTTTGGAAAGCAGGCAAGAAACTTACTTGCTCAAAGTTGGTGGTGTTGGTATAAGAAACTTTTAATTTTCCTTTAGCACCTTGTTTAGTGGTAATAACTAAGGCACCGTTTACACCCGCAGAACCATACAATGTTGCCGCTTGACCACCCTTAAGGACAGACACGTTTTCAACATCATTAGGATTGATAAGTGCTAAAGCAGTAGCGGTAGTTTGCATACCATCAATAACTACTAAGGCTTCGTTGTTTCCAGTTAATGAACGATAACCACGTAAAACCACTTTCACTGAAGGGTCAACGCTATTATTTACAGTATATACTGCCAAACCAGAAACCTTACCCGAAAGGGCTTGTGTTAACTGAGGTGAGTGACCTACTGTAATTTCTTCACTTGAAACTTTAGCATAAGAATATCCGATTTCTTTTGATTTCTTACGGATACCTTGCGCAGTAACTACTACGTTTTCTAGTTCATCTACTTGATGATTCAAAGTAATGCTTAGTGAAGTTGCACTTGCTCTCACTTCAGTAGAAGCGAAACCAGTTGCACTTACTTGCAAAGTTGCATTTGCAGCAGCATTAATTTTGAAGTTACCTTTTTCATCAGCCACTACAGCTGAGGCTTGGCCCTTTACTTTCACTGTTGCATAAGAAACAACTGCGCCTTTTTCATCTTTCACCGAACCGGTTACTGAACGAACTTGAGCATTGGCTGTTATCAAACTGCATAAAACAGCTAAGAAGAGCGAGGATAGAATTTTCTTCATTTGCTTAAATTTTAATTTTCTTAGCTAGAAAGCTACGAAAAAAATCTCGGTATGTTAAGGATTCGTTAAGAAATCTTTAATAAAATGTAAACAAATGTTAGTTTAACCTTTTTTATAATTAAAAATTAATTATTTATATATTATATTTTATTTATATAAAATAGGATTAAAATCCAAGATTTTAGACTGGCTTCTTCAGGATATACATACCTCTGAACTCCTCTTTCATTAAATGAAATGTAGAATCAGATAATCTGAAGGAGCCCACTAAGGCATAACCCATTTTAGTGTAAAACTGCATAGCTAGGGTAGCTGTATCCATAGCCTTTAAAAAAATATACTTTTTTTGATAGGACTTGGCAATATCAAAAACAAAATTCATTAAGTAAGTACCTAGTCCTTTATTAACTGCAGTGGTATCGATATAAATTCTTTCTAGTTCAATACCCTCTTTTTTATCCCCTCCTTCTGTGGCTGCGTCAATATTTATTTTTAAATAGCCCACTGCTTCATTATTAATATAGGCTATATAATGTAAGCAATTGGTATTTTCTATTTCACTTCTAATTTTTGAAACAGGATAAGCGAATTCATTCATATACCAATCCATCCCGCCGGCTTTCCATAAATGCGCATAATGATGCACATAAATAGTTTTAGCCAAACTACTTAAAGCCTCGGCCGAGGTACTATCTATTTTTTTTATTTCTATTAATTCCAATTTTTGGGGAGCGTTTAATTTTAATTGAAAAATTAAATGGTAATTTTTCTTTTCCTAGCCACTACCTCCCACTGACCTACTACTTTATTGTCATTGACAATTATAGCAGTATCATACAAAGCCACCGTAGGACATATATGTACAGGCACACCATACCAAACATCTCCTACTTTATATTTTGAAGCGTCTTGTACTTTTACCACCAAATGCTCTTCACTTTGTCCCACTGGTTCTGCGTTCGGTGCATTTAAAAAATGTACTCTAGGCATGGGATTCTCAGCAGCCACTGCTTTATGCCCTAAATCAACACAGACAGTATGCTCATCAATAATGGAAATAATTCTTGTTACCACTAAGCAAGCAAATTCAAAAGGTAAATCGGGAAATAAATTTTTATAGCCCCAATCCCAAAAAACAAATGTGCCTTTTTTTCTAAGTGTATCGGCAGATTCAAAAACTGCATCGGCTTGCGCATTTCTACTACTAATATTCGTTTCTCTGATATGTCCATCATAACAATGAAGACCAATAATTTTAATAGAAGAAAGTGAAGTACATGCATTATAAAGGGAGATAGCTTTATCGGTCATAATACCTGAACGGTTCATACCAATATTGACATCTATATAAGCTTCAATGGTTAAGCCTTCTTGAACCATTATTTTTGAAACTGAACTAGCTGTTTCCATATTATCAACTAAACAAGAAAATTTAGTTGCAGGAAAACTTTTAATAAGTGAAACCAATCTATTTAATTTAGGACCCATTAATTGATGCGCAATTAAAACATTCGGTGTTTTTAATAGGCCTAACATTTCTGCTTCCGCAATAGTGGCGCACTTATAATTACGAATACCTTTATCCATCATCATTTGACAGACTTCAGCAATCTTATTCGTTTTAACATGGGGCCTTAACTGATCTACATTACCTCCTACCATTTTAATAAGGCTGTCAATATTCTCTTGGGCTCTTGATGCATAAACAATCAAAGAAGGAGAATCGATTGTATCTATTGAATCTATTTCATACCACTGCATAAAAAAATATTATTATTAATTAAGTTCAAACATGGCTTCTATTTCTACTGGAATATTTCCAGGAAGAGAACCCATACCCACAGCACTTCTTACACCTACTCCATTGTCTGGCCCCCAAATAGAAGCAAACAATTCACTACAACCATTAATAATATAAGGATGCTTTTCAAAATCGTTGGTACAACTTACCATACCCAATACTTTAATAACACGCTTCACTTTATCCAGTGAACCAAGGTTGGCTTTGATAGTGGCTATAATTGCTAGTCCTACTTGTCTTGCCGCTAATTTGCCTTCTTCCATGGTTAAATTATCACCCACTCTTCCAATAATAAGTGAACCATTTTCTTGAACAGGACCATGTCCAGAAACTAAACAATGATTACCATCCACTAATAAAGGCTTATACACACCAAGTGGCTTAGGTGCGGGAGGTAATGTTAAACCAAGTTTGGCAAAATTTTCTTCAGGAGTACTCATAATAATTAATATTAAATTTTATAAAAAAAGTTAAAAATAAAAAAAACTATTAAAGTGTTTTTATCATTATGTTTTTAAAGTAAATAGGCGCGCCTGCATGCTTTCCTTGTAATCCAATATAACCATGCAAACCCAATGTGGACATAGGGTTATATAACCAACCCGGTATTTTAGTGCCATCTGGATTTATTTTACTAGAAGTAAAATCGTCCATATTACATTCATTCACTAATGTGCCGTTTAATTCTATCTTAATGTTTTTATCAACACAAGTAATAGTATAATGATTCCACTCACCTGGTCTTTTTAAATCTTTATTGGTTGCAGGCTTATGTCCAAAAATGGCGCCGCATTGCCAGCTAGGATCGGCCTTGCTCCAAGCTTTAGAATAATCATCGGCAATTTGTATTTCCACTGAATGAGGTATCCATTCTACGATATCTGTGGCATGTACAATGACTCCACTATTGGTTCCGTCTGCGTTTTGAAAATCTAAATCTAAAATAAAATTATCGTACATGTCCTTACTCCAAATAGCTGAATCCCTAGATGCCGTTAAGACCCCACTTGAATCCTTCCAAATGGCTGGATCAAATTGAGCAGTTTCTAAATTTTTTCCAAATAAAGCTTTCCAGCCTTTTTTATGGGTGTTAGGATAATTATTTTGAGCATATCCGCTTGTAATAGATAAAATA
>RFVO01000009.1 GCA_009928005.1 Chitinophagia bacterium
CGCCACATAAAAATTCAACTGAATTAGTGAACCTTATTTTAGCTGCCAATAATGAAGGGCCTAAGTTTAAATTAGATACTACCTACGATAAAGTAACCCATGTAGAAGGATGGTATTTTAGAAGCGACCATTTACCTTATGCAAGATTGGGTATTCCTGCTGTGATGTACACCTCTTTATTACATGAAGATTATCATACACCCCTTGATAATGCAGAAAATATTAACTACCCGAAGCTAAAGAAAATGGCCGACTGGATGTACCGTAGTGGTTGGAAAGTAGCCAACCTAGCTAAGCGTCCAACTACCGATGCTAATTTTAAATTAGAGCGCTAATTATTAAAATACTTTACTGCCATTAGACTGATAAGTATACCTAAAACTATAATAGCGTTGCTTAGTTAATTTTTCAATATCAGAAGCCGATACTGGTAAAGTAACTCCGCCTTTATAATAAGAAGTAATTTCTAGTTTCGCATATTTGCCAGAAGCTGTTCTAATAACAAGTACTCTCCCTGCTAATGGAGTAATTAAACTTGTTAATTGATCATAAGTATACCAACCCTTCCCGCTTCCTGTTGTAATGGCATAAGTAGGTGCATTGTCAGTTTTAAAAATAGAATCTGCTGGAATGATTTTTAAATCATCAAATAATCCAGTATAAATAAAGGCACCCCCTAATGCAGGGCCACTTGTACCACCATTAGTTAGAATTCTAGTAGACATAAAAGCTAAATCCCATTTTGCAGTAGCACTATCCGTACTTGGCACTATTGTATTATTTTCTAAACTGAAAAAAGTATATTTTCCAGCACTATAAGGCATCCCGTTAGCTGCAATACCCAAAACAGTATCAGCCATAAGATCGGTTACTACTTTTGTACTGACTGTAACTACAGGGGTAGTAATAGTTTCAGATTTTGAACATGCGAACATTTGTGTAGTTGCTAATAATACGAATGTGATTTTAAATAATTGTTTGATCATAAAATTTATTTTTGAGTTTTATATTTAAGTTGATATTTAAGATTAATAAAATAAGTTCTGCCTGCTAGGTTCGGTAAATGAATAGCATCGATATAATTATTAATATTATCAACGCCCATTTGAATAGCCATTCCATTTTTGTATTCTTTCCCTATTGAACTATGTAATGAATAATAGCTTTTTGCAAAATCATCTCCACTATCATATACTTCATTGCCATTGGTATTATTCACAGCCCACTTACTTCTATATATAATTCTAAAATTTGCAAACATCCCTTTCTCGTTACTATAATTAATTTTTAATTGTGCCTTATGTTTACTTACATTAGGTAGACCTACATAATCGGACATGGTTAGTCTTGTACTTATATTACTTGCATTTCTAGTATATACAGTGCCATCTTTAATTTTAGCTATTTGGTCTTTGTCGCCTGTGATTAAATATTGATAACCTCCACTAAGAACAAGTTTATTACTGAGGCTTTGTTTAAATTCTAATTCAGCTCCTTCAGTAAAGGCTCTGCCAATATTTAAATAACTAAAAATTTGAGCGCCACTAACATAAGTGCCTACTTGCTGTACTTCAATTAAATTGGTAATATCGTTTCTAAATAGTTGCGTACTTATATATGTCTTAGAGATGGGCGTCCATTCCCAAGAAAGGTGCATTCCCGTTGAGGATTCTGGCTCTAAGGCCTTTAATAAATAATAATTATTATACAAGCTTCCGATTTGTCCTAAACTACTTAATTGACCTATTACTTTTTGTGCTTGCGCCGAACCAAATACGCTATAATTTCCAGCTGCTGCATTCGTAAAGTCTAAATAAAGTTGTCTAAAATCTGGGGCTTTAAATCCTTGCCCAATACTTAATCTAATTTTATGAGAAGCATTCAATTTATAAAGCATTGATAATTTTGGACTCCATGCAGAAGCGTAGGTTGCATTTTTATCAAATCTTAAACCTCCAATTATAATAAATTTATCGCTAGCTGTCCACTCCCATTGTGTAAAGCCATATTGAATAGTATTTTCTTTTCTTAATTTTTCACTATCGTATCTGCTACTCTTCACCCCTTCCCAAACAGCACCAAGTCCAAAAATTCCATTTATATTTTTACGAATAGCCCAATCGGTCTGATTTTCTATTCTTTTAAATAAATGATTTAAAAGATCATTATAAGGCGTTCCTGAAATAGTTAATAAATCTTGTTTGGATATATAGTTCGTTAAATAGCTTCGAAAACTTGTTTTTAAATTAGGCGTGAAATGATAATTCATAGTAGCACTTAAATTAGCATCCGTATTATGTTCATTTCCATTTGAATTTATAGTAACCCCTCCATTTGAAACGGCAATATTACTTTTAATAGTTTCTTCGGTAAGTCTTGTATTCAATAAAAGACTAGTACGGTCGTTAAGAGTAAACTTTATTTGTTGGGTAGTACTAAGTCTATTAATAGGTGTAGTAATTCTGTTATTACTATTAGGTCTTATACTATATCCGTCGGTAGCATAATAATTATAAAAACCTTGATAAAAAATAGATTTTGAACGCAAACCGTTATATACATTTATATCATTGGTATTATAAGTGCCCATTCTTAACGAAGCAGCTAAAGGTGTTTGATTGGAAGCATCTGTAATAATATTAATAACACCTGCCATGGCTTCACTACCATATAAACTAGAAGAAGGGCCTTTTACAATTTCAATTTTTTTAATATTCCCAAGCGAAACTCTATTTAAATCAAGTACACCTGCTGTTCTGCCCACAAGGGGCTCTCCATTGATTAAAATAATTGTATAGTCAGGGTTTAAACCTTGCAATTGAACGCCTGCACCAAAACCACTGGTCATAGTTAAGCCAGTTTGTTCTTTAAGTATGTCGGTTAATCGAATAGAGCCTGTTTGTTGAATAGTTTGAGCATTTATAAGTGTAACTGGTACAGTTAAGTTACTCAATTTACGCTCCGATCTGGTAGCCGTAACCACTACACTATCGCCACTTGCAAATAAGGTATCTTTTACAAATTGCACTTGGCCCCAAATAAATTGAGGCGTAATAAAAAATAATAATATTAAAGACTTCTTAGGCATCGGGCCGCAAAGCTCGAAAATTTTAAACGCCTGCAGCTTAAATTAAGATAAAACTTTGTCTAAGTTCACTGTAATTTTACAATTTTATGACAAATCAATTTTTATCTAAAATTTGTTCAATCGATTTTAATTCGCTTGAAGGAATATAGTATTCATAAAACCTTTTATCATCTTCTTTACGCACACTACTTATGAGCGGCAATTCAGATTGTTTAATAAATTGATACTTTTCGTTTATAGTGTTAATCATATCGCTTCTTACTTTTTTCTGTAGTCCCACATTTTTATCCTTGATACCCAAAACATGATTAATATCATTTATTTCTACATTCAGTCCTTTTTTAGAATTTTTAAGTAATAATGAAATTAGAGCCACTTCAGTGCCCACAAAGGCCTGATTAATTGATTTTGATTTTAATATTTTAAGTTGTGTTTGTTCTAGTTTTTTATTTACACTTCTATTAAATAGCCAAATAGAAAAAGCAAGTACTGTCAATATAAAAATAATAAAGGCAATAATATAAAAATAATTATCATCTAATCCCCATATTGGATAATTCAAAAGCTCAAATAAATCAGATGTTAATTTTTTAGTAGAATATACTTTTAATTCTGAGCTATAACTATAAACAGAATCCTTGTAAAAAAATATATCCTGACTATTTGCTCTTCTTATAAAAAACTGATTGAGTTCAGAACTTTTAGATTTATATATTTTATTAGTTATAAAATTAAAATAATAAGCTTCGTCTTGAATTATATATATATAGCCACTATCTAAGGGTAAAAATGAATTAGTTATATTAGCATCTGCCACTAATTTTTTAGAATTGGCATTTAGGGAGCCTAATTTTATCCATTTTTTTGTGGGTAGGTCTAGATAATAGCTATCATATATTCTCGTACCTCTAATACTTTCTGGACCTGCAATACCTGCATTTACAATAGTTTGAAAAGGAACATATAATTTTCCTTCATTTTTAGAGAACCAATTGTAACCATTCGAAATAATTTCATTATTAGCTGGAGTTATATCCCATTCCCTGTCTAAAAAATTAAAAGCCCTTAAATGACCATTTAATTTCCAAAATCCATAGCCTCCATAACTATAAATATGTTTATTCCATACAAAGTTGTTGCATTCAATGTTGTAATTAATATTAATGGTGGCATCAATTCTATGAAAAGTATAGTTAGAATCGGCCATATCTTCTAATTGATAAATAACCCCTGTTTGTGAAATAAATAAGTAAAGGTTCTCTTTTGTTTTTATCAGCTCTTGGCCGTTCATTTTGAATATAGTTTCTCCTGTTGGGATAATTCTATTTGGCTTTGATATGAAAACCTTGCATTCAAGATCTTTTAGGTTTACAATCTTATCCAAAAAGGGGTTTCCACTAACTTTAAAGTGTTCTGGGAGCTCTGATAAAGTAGCATTTGCACTTAGAATAAAGGCTATTGAAATAAAAATTGTAAAAATAATAGATTTTACGTAATTCATTGATTATCAATTATAAATTAGGTGAATAACTTATTTAATAAATGAGTTTTGTGGCATAAATATAGGAAATAACCTATTACGAAACTTAATAGGTAACTCAATTGAATATTATATTTCTTCAAATTGTCTTTTTTTGAGCAGCTTTTGGGGGAAAGCTATGGATTTTACAAGGGAGGCGTGAAAACGGCTCCCTTTTTTATTATACTTCCGCTATTTAATCGCAAGCTTCTTTCCCCCCATATATGTGGACTTTATTGCATCTATTCAGTATTTGGTAACAATTTGGTAATATTGAGGCGAAGCCCTTTTGCAACCAAAAGGGGACTTTTGTGAAGCATTATTCAAACCTATAAAAAGCTTATTATGGACTTTAATTCAATCATGAAAATTTTCTTACCTAAGGATAGAGTTTTCTTTCAATTATTTGAAGAAGTAGCTGAACATGTTTATGAAATGGGTATCAAATTAAAAGAAATGGTGAACGAACCAGATGCAGATGTAAGAGCTAATATTTTAGCACAAATAGAAAATCTAGAACATAAAAATGACGATTTAACACATACCATTTTTACAGAACTGGGTCGCAATTTCATTACCCCCTTTGATAGAGAAGACATTCACTACTTAGCAACTTCTTTGGATGATATCGCTGATTATATATACTCTTCTGCAAAGAAGATAAATTTTTATAAAGTAAACCCTAATGATACAGGTATTCACAAACTAGCTGAATTAATACTACAAGGCACACAGGAAACAAAGAAAGCAGTATTGGGACTTCGTAATATGAAAAATATTAAGGAAATGACAGAAGCTATGATAAAGGTGAATAGTATTGAAAATCAGGCTGACGATGTATTTGATATGAGTATAGAAAAATTATTTGAACAAGAAAACGATTTTAAAGAAGTAATTAAGAAAAGAGAAATATACCAAGTACTTGAAATTGCAACAGATAAAATTGAAGATGTATCAAATGTGATTGAATCTATTATTATCAAGTACGCTTAATTTTATTCAAGATGACTTTATTAATTATCATTATAGCCCTTGCGCTTATATTTGACTATATCAATGGATTTCATGATGCAGCCAACTCTATTGCAACGGTGGTATCTACTAAAGTACTTACTCCCTTTCAAGCAGTATTATGGGCAGCCTTATTCAACTCAGTAGCTTATTGGATTTTCAAGGACCATGCAGTAGCCAATTCTATTAGTAAAACAGTTTATAAAGACTTTATTACATTACCCGTTATTTTCTCTGGTTTATTAGCTGCCATATTTTGGAACTTGCTTACTTGGTGGTATGGTATTCCCTCTTCTTCCTCACATACACTAATAGGTGGCTTCGCAGGAGCGGCTATTGCGCACGCCTTAATGATTAAAGGAATAGATTATTCTTGGGCTAAAATTGTAGACAGCGAAACCATTATTAAAACAGTATTATTTATTTTTCTAGCTCCTATTATTGGAATTGTAATATCTATATTTATAACGGTTGTAACTATTATGCGTAATATTTGGTGGCGACTTGCCATTATAGCAATAGCCACTTTTGGTACAGTTTTAATGTTTGATAAATTTGAGGATACAAAAATTAAAGAGAACGTACAAAAATTTTACAGTATAGATAAATACCAAAAAGAAATTACCACTATTAAAAGTGAGCTTGAAAAAAAACAAGGCGACACTAACTTATTAGCAGCCTTACAATTAAATGAAGGAAAATTAGAAAAGGCAAATGCTTCTTATAATCATTTAGTGCCTTATTTATCTGATTTTGATAATTCCTCAGCAGATAAAATAGCAGCAATTGCTAAAGACAGTGGCTGGTTAAAAAATGTGGCGGTTAGTAAATTAAAAGACGCTGTTCGAAATGCAAACGATTTTTTAGTACTTGAAGCAAAAGCACCAGAAAATGCCAATGCAAAAGCTGAATATGCTATTGCTAAAGTTAAAACAGAAGAATATAAGGTTCCAGTAAAATTATATTTAGAGCAAGGCATGAGTATAGATTCAGCAGTTATTGCTATTAACGCTATTTATCCTATTGCTGATAAAAATTTAGAAAAGGTAAAAACAAAAATGACCAAATTTAATATTGAAAAAACTTTTGCAAGCGAAATTGACAAAGCAGATAATTCAATTATTGTATATGGTATTATTGGTGCTGCTATCTTATTTATGTTAGTATATTTATATGTTGAGAAAATAAAAACACCAACAGCACATACAGTTGCCTATATGTTTAAAAAATTACAATTATTTAGTTCAGCTGCGTTTAGTATAGGACATGGTGGTAATGATGCACAAAAAGTAATGGGTATTATTGGTGCAGCTCTAATTGCAAATGGAAGTATGCAAGACTTTAGTCAATTACCTAGCTGGGTGCCTGTGGCTTGTTATTTAGCTATTGGTTTAGGCACGATGAGTGGTGGTTGGAAAATTGTAAAAACAATGGGGTCTAAAATTACCAAGGTAACCCCGCTTGAAGGAGTAGCTGCTGAAACGGCAGGTGCGTTCACTTTATTTTTTACAGGTCAAATGGGAATTCCAGTTTCTACTACACATACCATTACAGGTTCTATTATTGGTGTAGGGGCCACTAAACGTTTAAGTGCTGTAAGATGGGGTGTAACAACTAACCTATTATGGGCTTGGGTTTTAACCATTCCAGTAAGTGGTGTATTAGCAGCCATTACATTTTATATTGTACATTACTTTTTAAAATAAATAGAAAAGGAAAAATAAAAATTAGTGCCACAAAAAAGCCCCGATGTATCGGGGCTTTTTTTATACTTTGTAAAGACTACTTCGATTGTATAGTATGAATTTTAGTTTGTCTTCCATCTATATATTCAAATTGAGTTCCATTAAAATAACCGTTTTGCTCTAAAGCTACTCTGACTGGCTTATCCCAGCCTGTTAAGTTATGTATTGCATTTAATTCAATTGAATAACAGGTGTTGGCTTTCATTGTATAATCGCCAGAGCCAGGCACACCATTTTGCATATCCCACATACCAATGGTTGTACCTGCAGCGTGGCCATGAAACCCAATAGGATGTGTATAGATACTTGGGTTTATTCCTGCAGCCTTGGCCTTGGTTAAGGCTTGCTTTAAAATTTCATTACCTGATTTGCCCACTGCAAATTCATTGGTTAGAAAATCTTGCAATTGATTGGTTTTAGTGAATGCAGCTTGTAAATTTTCAGGTACCTCTTTTTCTGTTGGTAGTAAAACATAGGCCTGCTCTTGCACATCAGAATTTAATCTTAAATAAGTAATACCAAAATCGACGTGTAAAAAATCGCCTGGCCTAATGACTTCGTCTTTTTCATTATTTACTCTTCTTTGAATTTCAATGGAGGGATGAAACCATGTTATTAGACCATTGTCACTTAATTTTTGTCTAAACCACCAAACTAAATCCTGCGTAGTAGTTACATTAGGTTTTATAACTTTATTACTAAACCCTTCCTTAATAATAGCATGTGTAATTTGTAATAAACTTGGATACAATTGCATCTCTTTTGCTGTTCTAGTTTCTAACCAACTTACCCCTAAAGGTTCTGCTGAAACTATTTTTGCTTGCTCAGTTGCACTTAAGCTATTGATAAACTCTAGATACTCTGTATGATCTAATCCATCTGCATGACCATAATCAGCGGATGTATTAATGCCTATTTTAGTAGGGTTTAATTTTCTAAGTAAAGCAGTCAATGCGTCCCATTGGTTTGGGAAAGCGGTTACATCCCAGGCAGCAGCAATTTCTGTACCCACTGCATACCTAGCTACTGCATATTTTTCAATTGTATTTTTTTCCTTGTTTCTATAAAACACTAATATAGTTCTACGACGCGCTGCTATCCACTCTGCTGGTAACATGGTTCTTAAAATGGGGTCTTCGTTATACTCTCTTGTTATAATTACCCAGCAATCCATATTGGCACGATCCATTAAAGAGGGTAGTAAGTTATTGAAACGATCTGCTAATACTTCATTGACAATACTTGCTTGCTCTCGCAAAGTTTTCACTTGAGCATTAGCAGTTATAAAATTGGCCCCTACCAATAACTGTACTATTAATAAGTATAAAATTTTACGCATAGGATAAATTTGAATTATGAAAAAATAGATTCAACGAAAAATCGAATAACTAAATTAACTACTAAATTTGCAAATATGGTTTTTTTAAGAAAATTTATGCTGGGAATTTTAGTTTTTGTTGTAACCAATACTTTAGGACAGGATACCAGCTATAACCAGTTAACTACTATAGTGGTATCTGCCAACAAATTGAAAGAAAAAAGAATAGAATCGCCTGTAGCCATTTCCATACTATCTCCTAAAACCATTGATGAAACGAAAGCACAAAGAATTGATTTTTTATTGAATAAAGTAAGTGGTGTATATATGCCCACCATTGGTAATGAACAGCATATGATGTCCATTAGACAACCTATTTCCTTAAAGGGGCTTTATTTATATTTAGAAGATGGCATGCCTATTAGAACCAGTGGCTTGTTTAGTAGTAATGCCCTTATTGAAATAAATAGTAGTAATATACATAGTATTGAAATTATAAAAGGTCCTGCCTCCGCACTTTATGGCGCGGAAGCCATTGGGGGTGTAATAAATATATTAACTACCCCCGTACCTAGTAAACCCAATGCTTTTATAAGTAGTCAAATAAATAATACTGGCTATAAAAAAATAGATTTAAGCTGGGGCACTCCCACCAAAAAAGGTGGCTGGAATATTAGTGCTGCTTGGACAGATCAAAAAAAAGGTATTACAGAATACAGCGATTTTAATAAAAAGGCTTTAAGTGTCAAAAGAAATTTTAAAGTAAGCGAAAAATTAAAAGGATATCAAAACCTTCAATATATTAATTACTATACTCAAATGACAGGTTCATTAGATAGTATTAAATTTTTTCAGAAAAATTTTAGCACACAACAAAGTTTCACCTTCAGAAAAATTAATGCCTTAAGGTTTCGACAAAACCTAGACTATAACTGGAATGCACATTCAAATACATCGCTCAATTTCATGTATCGAAATAATACCATGGACCAAAATCCAACTTATTCAATAGCTTCCACCAATAACCCCACAAAATATAAAGGCCAAGTGAATAGCAACCATTTTGAAGCCTATGTACTAGACCTTCAACATGTATGGAGCATTCGAGTGTTAAGTAGTAAAATAATCTTAGGTGGCTACTGGGATGTCACGAATCAAAATTTAATGGCACATTATATTGATATTATAAAAGACACCAATTTGGGGAAATATACAAATTATACTTACCCCAGTAGGGATTCACTTATTATCAATTATAATTCTAAAATTAGTAATAAAGCCATTTATTTAAATTATATCGCCAATTTAAATAAAGCATTTCATTTAAATTTAACCATGCGCTATGATAATTTTGAATATCTTTTTAAAAACCTACTTCCTCTTGGAACACCATCTGCTAATAATAATTTTACACAGTTCACGCCTAAACTAGGGATTACTTATAACCTCAAAAATTGGGGTAGCTATTTTAATTATAGTAAAGGTTTTGTTCCTCCTCAAATAACCGAGATATACAATGCCATTAGAGTGCCTTATTTATTACCACAAGATTTTTCCAATTTGGAAATAGGCTCTTGGTATCAAAGTAGAAAAATTAGCGCTGAAATTTCCATTTATTCTTTACAAGGGAATAACGAAATTATTTCTGTAAGACAAACAGATGGTGTAAACTTAAATCAAAACTCAGGTGCTACAAGCCATACGGGTATTGAATATCAGGTACGCTATCAATTAGTACCCACTATGGAAATAAGTTTGAATGGATCAAATACAAAACATAAATATTTAAATACTAATATTAAAGGAGTAGATGTAAGTGGTAAAGAAATGAATGCGGCACCAAACTTATTTAATAACTTATCTTTTTCGTGGAAGCCTACAAAACTATTACGCAGTTCGTTTGAATGGATACACCAATCGGGTTATTATATGGATGAAACCAATGCTACTCGTTACCCTGGCTTTAATATAGCGAATGCTAGATTCGGACTTCAATTCAATAAATCGGAGCTATGGTTGAATATATTAAACCTTACCAATACCTATTACTCCACTATGGCAACCAAAAACTTTAGTGTAAAAGGAAGTAGTGCTTACTCTTATTATATAGGAGAGCCCAGAGCCATTACCATTGGTTGGAAATGGAATATTTATTGATTAATTCTAATTCTCATACCTCCCATACCGCCACCTCTTTGCATGTCTTCCATAATCTTTTTCATACTTTCTACAAATTGAGCACGATTCATTTTTTCACCTTTAGTAGGTTGCTTTAATTCTTTAGCAGCGTATTTAGTTGTAAATTCTGAAGCAGTAATTACATTACCTCCATTACCACTATTTACTTCTAAAATAGCGCCTGGTAAACCAGCATAAGTATCTGGACCAATAGACACTGGAATAGATTCTGTATACCAAACTACTAATTCTTCTTCTTTTGGTTTTACAGGTGCTGCAGTATCTGTATTATTTCTATTTCTTCCACCACCAAAACGCATATTCATTTGTTGTGGTGTAATCATGGTAGTTGCCTTTTTACAAACAAACTTAGCAATGGTTTTCGTTTCATCTGATAATTTCCAATTAATAGGTTTTAAAGAGTCTACTATTAAAAAATCTTTTTCAAATAATGAACGA
Source organism: Chitinophagia bacterium (assembly GCA_009928005.1). Classification (GTDB taxonomy): domain Bacteria; phylum Bacteroidota; class Bacteroidia; order Chitinophagales; family Chitinophagaceae; genus Sediminibacterium. Next base: position 11,319 of record RFVO01000009.1, read on the forward strand.
GCTTCATATTGCATTTGATTGGGAATATCTGTATACATTGTAGTTTCAGGCATTCTAAAATTAAAACGCATACCCCCTCTTTCTCCTCCGCCGCCGCCACTATTAGCAAATGGGTCTGGCGCTTCTTCTTCTGGAATGGTTTTAAACATACTTGCTTGCTCATTAAATAAAAGTTCAAATTTTTCTGTTCTGAACTCAGGAATACGAGCCCTCATTTCAGGGTCTGTAATCATTCTGTACATGTTAATTTTTCTCTCATAAATTAACTTGCCTTCTTTTACTTGAGCAAAAGAACTAGTAATAGCTACTAACATTACTGTAATTGCTAAGAATATTTTACGCATATTTATTGTTTTAAAATTTATTCTTAATTAAAGATAATTAATTCATTCGAATCATCACATTTCTGGGACCACCGCCACCTAAGCCCGACTTTTGTAAACTATATATAAAGCTTACTAAGAAGTACTGGTTAATTACGTTGTATTGCTGATCAACGATTTGGTTCTGAGATACGTTTCGACTAATGCCCGCATTTTTATTCAATAAATCAAATGCGCTAAATCTTAATTCTGCCTTTTTATTTTTCATGAAAAATTTAGAGAAACTCGCATTCCAAATGGGTATAGAAGTATTATAACCCGCTGCTCTTCCAGAATTAATAGTATAAGTAAAGCTTTGATTGATTAAAAAGTTTTTAGGAAGATAATTATTCATCTCCGCGCTAAATACTTTGGTTAAATAATTGGTATTTAAACCTGCGTTAATGGCATTGTTAGTTTTACTAAAAGAATATCTCGTAGATAAATCAATGTCAATAACTTCATCTAACTGAAAATTATAAGACACAGACGGGCCAAATGATTTAGTGACAATAGTATTTAATAAAGAATTTGCATAAGATATATTATTACTCACGCCACCATTTAATCCAAAATTCATTCTAGAATATATTTTCTTTAACCCAAAACCATAGTTAACACTGCCATTCACTCTGTAAGCGCCATTTACGTTCACAGGTCTTGATAAAGTAACTCTACTTGGTAAAACACTATCATAATTCACAATTGAATTGTTCGTTGCAGCCGCATTTAAGTTTGCGAAGAAATTACGTCCAGAAATTATTTTAGAGGAGAAGAAACGCATATTTAAATTGTGTACATAACTTCTTTTCAAATCGGGATTACCAATAGTTTGTCTATTAATATTACTTTGATCTAGTACTGGTTGTAACTGTGTTATAGAAGGCTGATTAGTAGAAGTACGGTAATTAATATTCAAGTTCTTCGTTTGTGAGAAATTATACTGGTACATGGCTGAAGGTAAGATATCCTGAAAGCCTTGATTCAATTTTGTATTAGCACTTAAATTCTCTCCTACTAATTTGGCATATTGTAAACTAAAGCCAGTAGAGAAATTATATTTTTTTTGATTGGTTCTAAAATTCAACCCACCACCACTATAAGTATACTCACTATTAAATTCATTAGTAAGCCTTGTATTTAATTGATCATAGCTAGAACTGCTATTATTTTTATCATAAACCTTTTTGCTTGACTTGCCAATACTTTGACTTAGATAGGCATTAAATTCAAGTAAAGATTTTTTACCTAAGGGTTCAGTATACACTACATTAGCTGAATAAGAAATGGTATTGCCTTTTCTAATATTATGTTGATCTAAGATAGAATCTTTTAATAATGCACCGCCGCTACCATATATAAATTGATCTGTGAATTGAGTGCCTGTTGCACTAGACTCATTATAACTTTGGGTTATAGTAGAAGAAATAGTTCGTCCCTTCTTAGCAAACTTTTTTCTTAATAATAAATTACTAGCCGCGTTGCTTGCATCTGTAATACTAGTAGAAGCAGAACGGGTGGCATTAGTTTTAGTTTTAAATGCATCTGGTAAAAAGGTTTCTGTTGTATCATAAGATTCAGAAGTCCCATGTTGCTTACCTATACTAGGTGTAAACTTAAAAGAGAAAGTTTCAGAAACTGTTTGGTCAATAGTACTACCATAACTTTGTTGTTGGTTTCTAGTTACAGATCTTGAATTAGAAGTTCTGTTAAATAAATTACCAGGCGTTAAATTTTGTGTGAATGAATTACTATTATTATTACGCTCTACATCATTCAATGAAAAATTAGCATTGAAATTTGTTTTCTTATTATTAAATAAATTAGAATAGTTACCACCACCTGAAAGTGTAGTGGCCACCCCTTGTGCATTATTATCGGTTCCACCACCACCGCCAAAATTAAGTACTATTCCACCACCGCCCCCACCAGGTCTTGCACCACCGCCCCCTGAAAAATTAGTAATATCTCTAGTTGTAAACCCTTGTCTATTGGTATTATTAGCTGTGCCGATTAATGAGTATTGCTCGTCATTATTTAATCTATTCCAATTGCCTTGCGCATCAAACCTACTGGGTGTACCTGCGCCTCCCGTTAATTTTCCAAAGTTGGATTGGTTTCTATCTTTCTTTACTTTTAAATTTATCGCTGTCTCTTCTGTTCCATCATCAATGCCTGTAAACATGGCTTGATCCGATTTACGATCATAAACTTGTATTTTATCAATCGCATCTGCAGATAAATTCTTGGTGGCCATTTTAGGATCTCCAGTAAAAAATTCTTTTCCATTCACAAAAACTTTGGTTACTGTTTTTCCATTCACCGTAATGCCGCCAGATTTATCTACTTCAATGCCTGGCATTTTTTTCAATAAATCTTCTACCACTGCATTGGGAGCTGTTTTAAAATTTTCTGCATTGAATTCAATAGAATCACCATTTATAACTACGGGTGGCCTGCGTGCCGTAACGGTAACGGATGTCATTTTACTAGCGTCTTCTAAATAAATATTATTAAGATTTAATACAGGAGTTGTTCCTGTTTTAAAAGCAAACCATTGTTGTTGATAGCCTACATAAGAAATAGACAATAAGTATTTTCCAGCAGGTACATTTTTTATTGTGAAATAACCATCTTCACTACTTCTCGCAAAACTGACTAAAGAAGAGTCCTTTGAGCGTACTAAAGAAATAGTTGCATAAGGCAGGGCTCTTTTAGCGACACTATCCATTATGATACCCTCAATTTGTATATTTTGAGCTATAGATACATAACTCATTAATAATAAACTATTTAGAATAAGTAGCCTTAGTATATTGGGTTTTTTCATATTGGTAAAATTACGATTCCATTCGTAAATTGGTCTATTTTAGGCCCTTTTTGATTGGGTTTTATATAAAAAACGCCATTTATTGATAAACGGCAATTTGAAGGCAAATTTGGAGTCTATTTTTTCACCTATTTAGCTAACTTTCAAAAAAAATACCAATGATAAAATATACTATTACCTGCGTTTTAAGTTGGACGCTTTTAATTTTGTTTGGTTTAACGAGCAGCTATGCTCAACCAAAAACAAACGCTGTAAAAGACAGCACTATTTTCACAAGTTTTAAAGGTATGCCCTTAAAAGCAACACGCGCCATTCCAATGAAAACAAGTGAGGGCACTTGGACCTCTTTAAGTATTAGCCCAGATGGAAAAACAATTTTATTTGATTTGATGGGAGATATTTATAGTATGCCAATAGAAGGTGGTAAAGCAACAGCCATCACTAAGGGTTTAGCATATGATAATCATCCTAGCTTTAGCCCAGATGGAAAAAGAATTTTATTTATTTCAGATAGAGGCGGTGCAGAAAACTTATGGTATATCGATATTGCTAAAAAAGATACGATTGCTTTAACGGAAGATCAAAATCAAAATTTTCCTGGCGCTGTATATACACCCGATGGTAATTACATAGTGTATACCAAAGGAAGGAGAAATACAAAATTATATTTAATGCATAAAAATGGCGGCGCAGGTACAAATTTAATTTCTTTACCAACCGCTTTAAAAACAATTGATCCTGCAGTGAGTCCAGATGGAAGATATATTTATTATTCTTCAAGAATGAGTGCATGGAACTACAATGCTATGCTGCCTCAATATAGTATTGGTGTATATGATAGAGAGAAAGGAACAACTCGAACTATTGCTTCAAGATATGGTTCAGCTTTTACACCCGTACTTTCTAAAGATGGTAAATGGATGGTGTATGGAACAAGGTTCGAAGATAAAACTGGACTAGTAAAACGTAATTTAAACACAGGTGAAGAAACATGGTTAGCCTACCCTGTGCAAAGAGATGATCAAGAATCCATTGCTGTATTAGGTGTATTACCTACAATGGCATTCACGCCTGATAGCAAAAATTTATTGGTTTCTTATGGTGGAAAAATTCATAGCATTGATATTGAAACGGCTGCTCAAAAAGAAATTAGCTATACAGTAGATGCCACCATTGAAATGGGACCTGAAGTACTTTTCAAATATCCTATTAAAGATACTAGTGCTGCACAAGCCACTCAAATTAGAGATGCGGTTCCATCACCCGATGGAAAAAAATTAGCCTTCACCGTACTTAATAAATTGTATGTAATGGACTATCCAAATGGAACGCCTAAAAAATTAACGAATAATAATTTTACAGAAGCACAACCTATTTGGAGCCCTAATGGCAAAACAATTTATTTTGCTACTTGGTCTGAAAATGGAGGTAGTATTAGAAGTATTGATCTTGCTTCAAGCATTGAGACCACCATTACTAAAGAAACTGCTTTATACCAAAGCTTAGCTATTAATCCTACAGGCAATAGACTTGTATTTAATAGAACCACAGTTCAAAAATTTAAAGATTCAAAAGACCCAACTTATAGCGATGATGAAGATGAACTTTGTTGGTTAAATTTAAATGATGGTAGCATTCATATCATTGATAAAGCCGACGGACGCAGTAATGCCCATTTTGTAAATGGAGAAGAACGAATTTATTTAAATAAATATGGAAAATTAATTTCTATTCAATGGGATGGTGGAGATGAAAAAGAAATTGTAAAAATTACAGGCATTACCACTTTTGGAAGTATTGCACAACAAAAAGGAAAACATGTTGCAGATGTTTTAGATTTAGATCAAGATGATGAAGATGCTGCAAAAGAAAATAATCCTGCTTCTAGTGCGAACACTATTTTAATGTCGCCATTAGGCAAAGCAGCTATTGCACAAGTAAATAATAATATTTATTATATCACTATTCCACAAGCTGGAAAATTAGTAGATATTTCTGTAGCAGATGCTAAAAGCGCAGCCTTCCCTAGTAAACTTTTAACTGAAATGGGTGGAGAGTTTCCTAGCTGGGAAGCGAATGGCAAAATTGTACATTATAGTTTAGGTGCAGCACATTTTACTTATGATATAGACGCGTCTTATGCTTTTGATGATAGTTTAGCGATGGCTAAAAAAGCAGAAGCGGCAATTAAAAAAGATACAACCATTAAAGACAGTACTAAAAAAGAAACAGTAAAGAAAGCAGAAAAGAAAGAAGATCCTAAATACAAGCCTACTGAAAATTGGGTGAAAGTATTTTATGAAAAAGATATGCCTAATACGCATTTACTATTAACCAATGCAAGAATTATTACCATGAAAGGTGATGAAGTCATAAGCAGAGGAGATATTTATATTGTCAATAATAGAATTAAAGCCATTGGTAAAGCAGGTAGTGTAAAAGTAGCCAGCGGAACCGAGAGGGTTAATGTATCAGGTAAAACAATAGTTCCTGGTTTTGTGGATACACATTCACATATGTGGCCAAGCTGGGGCATTCATAAAACACAGGCTTGGGTATATGCAGCCAACCTAGCTTATGGTGTTACTACAACAAGAGACCCTCAAACAGCCACAACCGATGTTTTAACATATAGTGATATGGTTGATGCAGGTATGATGATGGGACCTAGGGTGTATTCAACAGGACCTGGTGTAGGTTATTGGTCATATAACTTAAAAGATTCAGCGCAAGCAGAATCGGTATTAAGTCAGTACAGCAAATACTATAATACAAAGTATATTAAAATGTATTTAGTAGGTAATCGTAAACACAGACAATGGGTAATACAAGCAGCTAAAAATCAAAAATTAATGCCTACCACTGAAGGAGGCCTTGATTTTAAATTAAACATGACTAATTTATTAGATGGTTATCCAGGACATGAACACTCTATTCCAATTTATCCACTATATGATGATGTCGTAAAAACAATTGCGACATCTAAAATGACAGTTACTCCTACTTTACTTGTTTCTTATGGTGGGCCATGGGCAGAAAACTATTATTACGAAAATGAAAACCCATATAGCAACGAAAAGATGCAATACTTTACACCATATGAAGAATTAGCTGCTAAATCGCGTCGTCGTGCTACTTGGTTCTTACCTGAAGAACATGTTTTCCAAAAACATGCTAAGAGTATGAAAAAAATTGTTGAAGAAGGTGGGCTTGCAGGTATTGGAAGCCACGGCCAATTGCAAGGACTTGGTTATCATTGGGAACTTTGGTCAATGCAAAGCGGCGGTATGCGTAATATAGATGCTTTGAAAACTGCTACTATATTAGGTGCTACTGGTTTAGGACTTGATAAAGACTTAGGAAGTTTAGAAGTAGGTAAACTAGCTGACTTACTAATATTGGATAAAAATCCATTGGATAATATACGCAATACCAATACAATAGAATTTGTAATGAAAAATGGTCGCCTATATAATGGTAATACATTAGATGAAGTAACTACTGGCAAGCATAAATTAGACCGTGGAGAGTGGTTAGATAAAAAACCGATTAAAAACACAAAGGTCGAAGATTAATCAAAAATTAATAGTAAGTTTAAATACTAAAAATAATTCTTATGAAAAACTCAAGAAGAAAATTCATTCAAAACGCATCGCTGGCTATTATGGGTGCTAGTTTAAAGCCTAGTGCTTTATGGTCTAGTAGAAGTATAGTGGCTAGTAAAAATTTAATTGGCGTTCAATTATATTCTGTGCGTGAAGACATGTTCAAAAAACCATTAGAAACTTTAACAGCTTTATCTAAAATGGGAATAGAATATGTTGAACATGCTAATTATGTAAATAGAAAATTCTACGGATGGACAGCTGCAGAATTTAAAAAAGTATTAGATGGCCTAGGTATTAAAATGCCTAGTGGCCATACAGTGATGAGCACCCATCACTGGGATAGTACCAAAAAAGATTTTACAGACGCTTGGAAGCAAACAGTAGAAGATGCCGCTATTGTAGGACAAGAATATGTTATCAGCCCTTCGATGGATGATAAATTAAGAAGCACTTATGATGGATTAATGCAACAACTAGATGCCTTCAATAAATCAGGTGAATTATGTAAAGCAAGTGGTATGAAATTTGGATACCATAATCACGATTTTGAATTTAAAGAAAAATTGAATGGTACTTTAATGTATGATTTAATCTTACAACATACCGATCCGAAATTAGTAGTACACCAATTAGATTTTGGAAATATGTATGGCGCAGGTGGAAGAGCTGCTGAATGGATTAAAAAATATCCAGGTCGTTTCCAATCATTGCATGTTAAAGATGAAATTAAAGCAGAAAAAGGGGAGATGAATGATGGCTATGAAAGTACTATTTTAGGAGAAGGCGTAGTAGATCCTAAATCTATTGCTTTACTCGCTAAAAAAATTGGAGGCGCTCACCATTATATCATTGAACAAGAGTCTTACCAAGGCTTAGCACCTTTAGATTGTGTGAAAAAAGATTTAGCAATTATAAAATCTTGGGGTATCTAATTTAAATCCTTTGTCAAAAAGCACAAACCTTAAAAGTTTGTGCTTTTTTTTGCCTAAATTCAAAATATAAATTTTATAGATTTTATGAAAAATTCAACCTATACAAAAAATACCTACTCAATTATGAAGCCCCTTCACAATATCTGTTTTATATGCTTACTCATGAGTTGCTCTTTTATTAGTAATGCGCAAACTATAACTGCTAGTGAAATAGCGAGGTGGGAACAACATGCAAAACAAGTGACTATTATAAGAGACGAATGGGGTATTGCACATGTATATGGTAAGACCGATGCAGATGCCGTTTTTGGATTAATGTATGCACAAAGTGAAGAAAATGTAGGTCAAATAGAATTGAATTATTTAGAAATGTTAGGCCGAACTGCTGAAGTAAAAGGTGCTTCAGCTATTTATGAAGACTTAATGATGCGCCTTATTCAAGATAGTGTAGCTGCTATACAAGATTATAATAAAAGTCCTGCTTGGTTTAAAGCATTACTTCAAGCGCACGCCGATGGACTAAATTATTATTTATACAAACATCCAGAAGTAAAACAAAAAGCTATTCAATATTATAAACCTTGGTATCATTTAATGTGGACAGACGGAAGTGTATCGCCCACAAGAACAGGAGGTATTAAAACAGATATGGTAGCTTCTTTTTACGGACAAACAACAGGTGCAGAAAAATTAGTGGTACATAATAGCGAAGTGCCTTATACCTTAGAAGAAAAAATACAAAAAGGGTCAAATGGGTTTGCGATAGCCCCTCAGCATAGTAAAAATGGAAATGCACTATTATATATTAACCCTCATGTACCATTTTATTTCAGATCAGAAATTCATATGGTAAGTGAACAAGGCTTAAATGTTTACGGAGCTGTTACTTGGGGGCAAATGTTTATTTATCAGGGCTTCAACGAACATCTAGGTTTTATGCATACAAGCAGCTATGCCGATGTAGCAGATGTCTATGAAGAGAAAGTTGCGAAAAGTAAAACAGGCTGGGTATCGCATTATGAACAAAGTCTTCTACCTATTAAAGAAAGAAATATTCCAATTCAATATTTAGAGGAAGGTCAAATAAAAACAAAATCATTTTTAACTTACCGCACAATACATGGTCCAGTGATGGGAATTAAGAATGGTAAATGGCTAAGCTTACAAGAAAATAATCGTTCTTTAAATGCCTTAATGGAATGTTGGACAAGAACCAAGGCTACCAATTTAAAAGAATATCAAAAAGCTTTATCCTTACTAGGTAATAATAGCAACAATACGGTGTATGCCGATGCAGATGGCACTATTGCATACTGGCATGGTAATTTTATGCCTAAAAGAAATACTAATTATGATTTTAGTATGCCAGTAGATGGTTCTATTAAAGCTACTAATTGGTTAGGTGTGCATGCGCTAAATGAAATTGTTCAAAGTATTAATCCAGTAAATGGTTGGTTACAAAATTGTAATGCAACCCCCTATACAGTGGCTGGTATTAATAGTCCTAAAGAAAAAGACTATCCTCATTATATGGCACCCGATGGCGAAAATGGACGTGGAATTAACGCGGTTAATTTATTAAGTAAAGTAGATAAAATTTCCTTAGAGGAATTAATTCAATTGGGTTACAATAAACACTTAACCGCTTTTGATATTTTATTACCTTCTTTTCTTATTTATACAAAAACAATTGACTTAAATGAAAGAGAGAAAAAAGCAATTAGCTATTTAGCAAATTGGAATGGAGATGCAGGCATTTCTTCTATCGCTACTACTATTGCTATTGAATGGGCCAACAATTGGTCGAAAGAAATTCCTCCTGCTACGACGGAGGAAGCTACTACTCAAATCATAAAAAAATATGAGCAAATGGTGAAAGATGTTTCGAATGAAAAAAAATTAGCGCTTTTAAATATTTCTTTAGACCAAATAGAAAAAACCTATGGTAGTTGGGAAATTCCTTGGGGAGATATTAATAGATATCAAAGAGTAAACCCAGGAGAGAAATTTAATGATAATGCACCTAGTATAGCAGTAGGACAAGCCTCTTCTAAATGGGGCTCCCTGCCTGCATTTGAGAGTAGAAGATATGATAATACCTTAAAGCGATATGGTTATTCTGGTAGTAGTTTTATTGCAGCAGTGAGCTTTGGGGAAAAATTAGAAGCGAAAACAATAATTACGGGTGGACAAAGTCGTTTTGCAAATTCAACTCATTTTACCGATCAAGCACAGAGATATATTGATGGGGATTTTAAAACCATACATTTTTACAAAGACGATGTTTTAGCACATAAAGTCACATCATATAAACCAGGATTTTCTAAATAATGGTCATATAGCTTTGTTATAAAGGCTACTTTAACCAAGCCTGCTAAATTTTTGACCTCTAGTTGCTGCATCATTTTTGTTCGGTGCCCCTCAATTGTGCGCTTGCTATGTCCTACTTCATATGCTATTTGCTTACTAGAAGCTTCTTCACAAATGCGTACTAAAATATATTTATCATATGTATGCAATTGATGTACTTTCTCTATTAGTTTTATTTTATCCATTCGATTCACCATGTTCAATACTTTATCAGAAGTACGATGACAGAAATATATTTTTTGAAGTCTTGCCATTTCAAGGGCTTTAGACCATTCTTGCTTGGAAACATTACGCACCACTATCACCGAAATACCATTATCTATTAATTTATATAAATGAGCATCGTCTTGTTCATTAAAAACTACCATCACACCCATTCTATTTTTAATCTCTTTTATTTGATATATAGTAGATGGATCTTCAAAATGAAACATGCTACTATCTATCACTAAGACCATGGGCAAGACCTTTTTATTTTTATCATAGGCTATATAACTATCTAATTCCTCGATACTTTTGATAATATGATAGCCCATTAACTGTGGATTGTCTTTGATAAGTAAACTACATCCCATTGCATACACAATTTGTTTATCACAAATGATTACTTGAGTTGGCATCTTTAATAAAATTATAAGTTATTTGCAATTAAGTAAATATTGTATAACACATTGATATACAGTTAACTATATTATACAAAAGGCTTTTAAATCTGTTGTAATTTATCCCATTGAAGTATTTTCGAAATGAGCAAGAAGTAGTATGTATTTATAGGCTATAGTAGTTATGAAATTAATGGCTATAATAATTTGCTAGTATTATATATTTTATAACTTCATTGAATATTATACTCACTTATACTAACCCTCTTACACTGCGTTGACAACCATTCGTAACTTATTTTACCCTTTTGTTCCAGTAGGACATTTGAAAGTGTGGGTCTTGGCCCCAGCCTTGGATAACCCAGATCCGAACTTAGCATACTATTATGATTTTAGTCAAAGTATCGAAGAGTATACACGCGTATTTGAACAACTAGATCTTCCTTGGAAATGGCAGCCCGTTACTTTAGAAAACTATAAAATGATTGTGCAAGAAATTGCACATGAAAGAGAAAAAGGAATTCATTTTCCTGTAGTATTAAATTTATGTGATGGTGATGAAATTAATGGAGCACCTGGAGTTTCCGTTATTAAAGCTTTAGAAGCAAAACAATTAGTATACACAGGTGCCAATGATTATTTCTATGATATTACTACCTCTAAAATTCCAATGAAAGAAGCTTTTGATTTAGCGGGTGTGGCTACTCCGAAATGGGAAGCCATTAGAGATAATAATATAAATGCAAAAGAGATTATTGAAAAATTAGGAAGCCCTTTAATTGTAAAACCAGCAGTGTCTGGGGGAAGCTTAGGGGTGGGTGTAAAGAATGTAGTAGAAACAGAACAAGAATTAGAAAAACAATTATCAAAAATGTTTGAAGGTTACAGAGGATGGAATTTATCTTCAGATGGTATTGTGGCAGAGTCCTTCGTAGAAGGACCTGAATATACAGTGATGATAGTAGGAAGCCATACCCATCCTGAGTATGCAAAAATTTATCCCCCAGTAGAAAGAGTTTTTCATGCCTCCCTTCCAGAGAAGGAAAAATTTTTATCCTTTGATAGATTATGGGAAATTTATGAAGAAGAAACCCCCATGCCTGAAGATGAAAATTTTTATCAATACCAATTAGGAGATGAATCTATTCAAATGGCTGTTCAAAAAGTTTCTTGGGATGCCTATGTAGCTTGTAATGGAACAGGATATACTAGAGTAGACGTGCGCATAGATAATAAAACAGGTAAAGCCTTCGTATTAGAAGTGAATGCACAGTGCGGTATTAGTGAAGATGAAAATTTTACCTCTATTGGTGCCATTTTGCGTTACGCCAATCAAAGTTTTACAGAATTAGTGATTCATATTATTAATGACGCATTCGCTAGAAGAAAAAAATAAAATTATGCGCCCCCTCCCTACCTTGAATAATTCAGCAAGTTTTAAAAATTTAAAAATTTGTGTTTTACAACCGGACTATTCAACTTCAGAAGTCGATTATCAATACTACGATCCTAAAAGAGATCTTTCTACCATAATGCCAGAAGCGCATATCGATCATGTTTTTTTAAATAAGCTTACTACCTATCAACAATTAAAAGAACTCAAAGAAAATAATTACGATATATATATTAATTTATGTGAAGGTTATTTAGAATGGAAAGTACCTTCTATAGATGTAATTATGAGCTTAGATTTATTGGGACTCCCTTATACAGGACCTAGCACGAATTTATATGACCCGCCTAAAACCATTATGAAGTATTTGGCTTTTTGCGAAGATGTGAAAACACCGGCCCATATTCATATAGAGTCTGAAGCAGATATAGCGCAGCTTCCAGGCAATCTTCAATTCCCTTTATTTGTAAAACCTGCCAAAGCAGGTGATAGCCTAGGTGTAGACAATGCTTCCAAAGCAACTAATACAGTAGAATTAGTAGCCAAGGTAAAAAGTATATTAAATGAATTTGGTGCCGCCTTGGTAGAGCAATACATTGATGGTCGTGAATTTACAGTATTAGTATCTGCCAATGAAGATGGAAAAACTTGTACCAGCTTTATACCCGTTGAGTATATATTTCCTAAAGGATTTAGTTTTAAAACTTACGCTTTAAAAACTTCTGAGCTACATCCTAATGCTAATATTCCAGTAACCGATATTAGTTTAGCCAAAAGATTAAAAAATATAGCCGAGCAAGTTTTTATGTCTTTCAACGGTGTAGGTTATGGAAGGTTGGATTTTAGAATGAATGATAAAGGAGAAATATTTTTTCTTGAAATAAATTTTACTTGTTCTGTATTTTATGCACAAGGTTATGAAGGCTCTGCTGATTATATTTTACTTCACGATGGCGCAGGACAGCGTGGATTTTTAGAAAGAATTATTATTGAAGGTATGGCCCGTTATAGAAGAAAAGAAAAAGTATTTAAAATTAAAGGCAATGCTATTTCAGGTTATGGCATGTATGCCAAATGGGATTTGCCTAAAGGCACTATTTTATTTCAAGGCGAAGAAAAAGCCCAACGCATTGTTACCAAAAAATTTGTAGATGAAAATTGGGACGAAAGAGAAAAATTGAATTTCAGAAGATATGCCTATCCTATTAGTAAAGATGTATATATACTATGGGACTTACAACCTGAAGAATGGTCTCCACAAAACCATCACTGCGATGCTAATTGTAGCTATGTGGGTTTAAATGTAGTAATAAATAGAGCAGTTCAAAAAGGCGAAGAACTTACTTTAGATTATGGTAGCTTTTTAGACGAGACCATGGAACCTTTTAATTGTAATTGTGGATCTGCTAAATGTCGTGGCCTTATAAAAGGAACTGCGGGCAATAAAATATAGAGAGGTCTTTTAACGCCTATCCTTTCTACATAATTTCTATTCAAAAGAAGGTTTTTTTTATTATATTCATAGTAACGATTGCTACCTTAAAACTATTTTATGAAAAAACAATTTCTATTCTTGGCTTCTCTATTTGCTTGTATGCAATTCGCTTCTGCACAAAAAATGTCAACTAGAGATAGCCTTGCAGCTTCACTAGAAGTATGGGTAAATGTGCCTGTAGTGACTCCTGGTGTAAGTAATTCGGAACGCCATTATTTTATTCAATGGACATGGCCTTGGCGCTTTTCAAAAAAGAGATGGTAGCCCTGCAGGTTGGAAAATAGATGCAGATGGCGCTGTTACAGATATTAAAGGCGCTGGAGATTTAATTACCAAAGAAGCTTTTGGTAGCTGTCAATTACATCTTGAGTTTAGAGAACCCGCTGAAGTGAAAAGCAGTGGACAAGGAAGAGGTAATAGTGGTGTATATATTATGGGTAAATATGAAATTCAAGTTTTAGATTCTTATAATAATCCAACCTATTCAAATGGTCAAGCAGGCGCTGTATATAAACAACATGTTCCTTTAGTGAATGCAAGTCGCAAACCTGGTGAATGGCAGTCTTATGATATTATTTTTACAGCCCCAAAGTTTAAAGAGAATGGCGATTTAGAAAGTCCCGCAAGTGTTACAGTTATACATAATGGAGTACTTATTCAAAATAATGTCACCATTTTAGGACCAACAGATTGGATAATCAAACCTAAGTATGAAAAACATGCTGCTAAATTACCATTGATGTTACAAGACCATGGCGATGATGGCAATCCTATAAGCTATAGAAATATTTGGATTCGAAACTTATAATTCTGTTATTGTTATGGGAAAAATTCATCCAGCAGCTTTTATTGAACCTTTCTCCATTTTTTGGTGGCAATGTATTATAATGGTCATACTCATAATTACTATTGTAGTAAGAGCCCCCTTACATTTTAAAAAAATTGAACCTAAAACTTATGCTAATTTTATTGCCTTATTTTTTGGTATAAATTATTTAGTAGAAAATTATTACGTTTATTCAACAGGTTACTGGAACATTACTCAAAACTTACCTTTTCATTTATGTAGTATTAGTTATTTTTTATGCATAGTTACTCTTATTAATTACAGACAATGGTTGGCTGAATGCCTTTACTATTGGGGTTTAGCAGGAGGTATACAATCTTTACTAACACCTGAATTTACAGTGGGTATGGAAGGTTATAATTTTTATGCTTATTTTATAGACCATGGTGGTATGCTACTTGTCATTATTTATATGATTGTTCATTTGAAATTTGTACCCCGACCAAAATCTTGGTTATGGGTATTAGGCTATACGCAATTAGTAGCCATAGGAGTAGGTATTATAAATTATGTCGTGGGCGCTAATTATATGTATCTATCGGCAAAACCAGAAGTAAGCAATCCTCTTGTAATTGGAGAATGGCCTTATTATATTTTAGTGTTAGAAATTGTAGCCTTAATTCATTTTTGGATTTTATACCTTCCCTTCGCTAAAAAAAATAAGCAAGCTATTAAAGCTCCTCTATCCTCTTAGCCTTATCGTCTATCACTAAATCAAAATTGGGTTTAGTAGGCCCACCATTCGGATCATAACCTGTAATTAAATCATGAAACTTACAACCCCATTTATTTAATTGTTCTAATGTAAGACCTCTTAAATCTCGCTTTGAACTTTCACCCCTGCCAGTCCAATAAGTAATATGCCAGCCGTCATCATATAGTTTATTAATTTTAGCTACATTTTCAAAATTAGGCTCTGCTAACTCATATATTCTTTTATCTGTATAAAAGCAGATCGTTTCATCAATATCTATTAATGCTTTTTTAGAACCGAACCTTTTAGACTCTATCATTGTTATCTATTTTGATTATTAACTATTGCAAATTTAGATAGTTTCTATAAATTACACCAGTCAAATTATAATAAAGCTTAAATATCTTTAACATGCGAATTCTCTTATTCTCTCTTTTTATTTTGTTACAACAATTCGTTCATGCTCAGTCAAGTAATGAGCCCATCATTCGTGTTGATAAAATTACTATTGCTAGAGATATTTATGGAGTACCGCATATTTTTGCTCCCACCGATCCAGAAGTAGCCTATGGCTTAGCTTGGGCACATGCTGAAGACGATTTTACTACCAT
The DNA here is from genome assembly GCA_009928005.1 of Chitinophagia bacterium. GTDB lineage: Bacteria > Bacteroidota > Bacteroidia > Chitinophagales > Chitinophagaceae > Sediminibacterium. The sequence goes on from RFVO01000009.1 coordinate 27,063, forward strand.
TCAAACCCTTATTTTAACAGGTAAAGGAAAATTAGCTACTTATTTAGGTGCAAAAGGTGCACCAGTTGATTATGTATTTGGCTTATTAAATACTAAATCTATTGTACTTGAGCAAATAAATAGTTTAGACCCTAAATTTATTTTATTGGTAAAAGGATATTTAGCAGGCTTAGAAGCTTTTGCCAAAGCACACCCCGATAAAGTTTTAAATAAAAATGTATTTCCCATAAGCATTGAAGATTATTTAGCCACTACTGTTTTTTCTGTAGCTGTTTTTTGTGGAGTAGACAAATCTTTACCTAAAATACTTAATGGTTCTGTTGCCCATATAGCTGGGTTGACTGGAGAAGGCTCTAATACTATTGCAGTGCATTCAAGTAAATCTACAGCTGGAGAAAATATGTTAGTAATAAATGCGCATCAACCTATTGAAGGCGCTACTGCTTTTTATGAAGCACATTTACAAAGCGAGGAAGGCTGGAATATTTTAGGAGGTTTGTTTCCTGGTGCTCCGTTAATTTTTCATGGCACAACACCTAATTTAGCTTGGGCACATACCGTTAACTTTCAAGATAAAATAGATATCTACCAATTAGAAACCGATAAAGCTCATAAAGGACAATATAAAGTAGATGGCGATTGGCTTCCACTTGAAAAAAGAAAAATTAAATTAAGTATTAAAGGCATTCCTTTCCCTGTTTATAAAATGGCTTATACTTCTATTTACGGACCTACTGCTGTTACTCCTGAAGGTAAATATTTTTCGATGCGTTTGCCAGCATTAATGGATGCGGGCGCTTTGCAACAATGGTATGCAATGAATAGGTCAACAAATTTTTCTGAATTCAAAAAGGCGGTGGCACAAAACCATTTAGCCATGTTTAATATAATGTATGCCGACAAATATGATACTATATTTTATATCTCTAGTGGAAAAATGCCTTATCGAAATGCAGATACCAACTATCACTGGAATTCAACCCTACCGGGCAATACAAGAGCAACACTATGGACAAAGTTTAAACCTTTAAACGAGTTTCCTCAATATACTAATCCTAAAAGTGGGTACTTAATAAACATGAATCATTCCCCCTTTTTAGCTACAGCAGAAAGTGAAAACTTAGATCCAAAAAATTTTGACCCTAAAGATGGTTATGAATTATACCACGATAATAGAAGCCGACGTGCCAAAGATTTAATAGACGCGTTAGATAAAATTTCATACGCCGATTTAAAACGAATCAAATTTGATCGACAATTACCTTCGACTATTTTATTCCCTTATGGCTTTAGAGCCGATACCATGTTTTTAATTGATGAAAATAAATATCCAACACTATCGCCACTTATTAAATCTTTAAAGACTTGGGACCACAATACCAATCCCGAAAGCAATGGAGCACTTATTTATAATTTAGCATATTATGAAATTCCCAAAATAATGGAGGGAAGAAAAAATGATAAACTAACTACAAATGAAGCGATTGCTACCTACCAATATATTTATGATTTTTTAATGAAAAATTATAATAGACTCGATGTAAGCCTAGGTGAAATGCAAAGACTTGTTAGAGGTGATGAAAATTGGCCACAAGGAGGAATGCCAGATGTACTCGCAGCAGTTCAAACAGAACCCTATGGTGTAGCTCAAAGAAAAATGAATAGTGGTGATGCCTATATTGGATTTATTCGCTTTCCTAAAAACGGAGGTTTACCTTTAATTGAAACCATAAATACTTTTGGAGCAAGTGCTAATAAAGGAGAGGCACATTATGCCGACCAGCGTGCAATGTATCAAGCGCAGCAAGTAAAAAAAATGACCTTGGATAAAAACGAAGTACTAAAAAATGCTGAGCGAACTTATCATCCTCAGTAGGTTAATATCAACTCTTTAGTAAGTAGTATTTATTTTTAAATAAACAAGAGCAGATATTATAATCTTGCTGTTACAATAGATCTATCTAAGAAGGCCTTGGTATCGTAAATGATAGTCTTATCTGAACGCTTTAGGCTTGCATAATCTAATGACTTGAAAAAATCGTGGGCTACCACAAGTATAATCACATCATATTTTCCAAGGGCATTCACTAAATCAATTGCATGTTTTTGTTTCACTTCTATAGCATTGGCATAAGGGTCAAAAGCATCTACCTCCAAACCCGCTGTTCTAAGCTGTTTAAATATTTCAAAAGCTTTTGAATTTCTAATATCCGGACAATTTTCTTTAAAACTCACTCCTAATAATAAGGCTTTCGCTCCTTTAACAGCAAAGCCATTCGTATTTAATAATTGAATTAATTTTTCAGTTACAAATGTGCCCATTTGATCATTCACATTTCTTCCCGATAAAATAACCTGCGGATGATAGCCCAAACTTGTAGCCTTATGTGCTAAATAATAGGGATCTACTCCAATACAATGCCCACCCACTAAGCCTGGCTTAAAAGGAAGAAAATTCCATTTAGTAGCAGCAGCTTCTAATACCTCATGGGTATCAATACCTATTCTATCAAATATGAGTGCAAGCTCATTGACAAAAGAAATATTTATGTCGCGTTGTGCATTTTCAATAGACTTCGCAGCCTCTGCCACTTTTATACTAGACACTTTAAATGTACCTGCTGTAATAATACTTGCATAAAGTGCATCTACCTTACTGGCTATCTCTGGTGTAGAGCCTGCTGTTAATTTCTTAATCGTTGTAAGTGTATTGACTTTATCCCCCGGGTTTATTCTTTCTGGAGAATACCCAACATAAAAATCTTTATTAAATACTAAGCCACTTTGTTTTTCTAGAATTGGAACACAGTCTTCTTCGGTGCAACCAGGATAAACCGTGCTTTCATAAATAACTATATCTCCTTTTTTTAAAACCGAACCTATCATTGCACTTGCCTCTAATAATGGTTTTAAGTTGGGACGTTTATCAACATCTACCGGAGTAGGCACCGTTACAATATATATACCTGCCTCTTTAATAGAAGTAATCGAACTTGTAAATTGTAAATTTTTAGCATTATTAATAGCAGCTTCTGTACATTCTAAAGTATAGTCCTTGCCATTTTCTAAATCCCTTACTCTTTCCTCATTAATATCAAATCCAATAACTGTGTACCGCTTAGAAAAAGCAATAGCTAATGGTAAGCCTACATAACCCAAGCCTACTATAGCAATGGTGGGTGATATGGTTTGATTTTGAGTCATCTATTTTCAAAGGTAACGGACCCACTAGTGATTACCATAATTTTTTTCACCTGCGGTAATGGCTAGTTTTAATCTATTCTGAGCAGGAGGTAATGGGCAGGTAGCAAATGCTGTAAAGGCACAAGGCGGATTATAAGCAATATTAAAATCGATTTCGGTATTTCCTAATGCATCTGGTTTATTAATTTCAATAAAACGACCTGCTCCATAAGTAGTTTTACCAGAAGTTTCGTCGGCAAAAACTATGAAATATTTCGGACCACCTTCATCAATAACATCTAATGCGTATTCTTTATTATTAATTGTAAACAATAATTTACCAGCTGTTTTAGTGGCAGTTGTTTGACCAAGCACATTGGTAATCATTAATAAGTTTTGCGAAGGTGCTACCATGGTGGCCTTTATACGCCAGTTCGAATCAACAGGGAATCGCTCTATGCCTTTAAAATGAACTAAGGTCTTCGCTTCTAAATTTCTAAATCTCACACCTATTTTTTCTTCTCTTTTTATAATTGTCCAAGTATAATGTGACCATGACATAGTAATAGCTTGTTCTTCTTTAGAAAATACTTTTACGGGCTTTTTTCCTTTTACTAATACTCCGTTCACTTTAATACTATTGTTTGCACTATTTATCCATAGTACAGAATCACCTTCGTAAATAAAAGATCCTAGCTCGTCTGGAAATAAAGCATTAGCATATTTACAATCACTCCCTTCTTTTTTCCCGAAACTATTTGATCCCTTATGTAACCAAAAAAGGCCTTCTAAATTTAACCAACCCAAGGGTGTTTTTAATTCTGAGATACGCGCTTTATGCCAATCATTGATAGACTTTGTATAAGCATTTATTTTTTGAGCGTTTGCTAAAAAAAATAAATTTAAAAAAACTAAAATGTATATTATTTTTTTCATCCTATTTTTGTATTTGTTATTTAAATAGAAACACTTCTATATATCACAAAATTAAGTTAATTAAAACCTAGAACCATATAAATTTCTTAATTTTAAAAAGTTAAATTTAATAGCATGCGATTGAGAAAATTACTTATAGGTATTTTAATAATGGGGGGAATAGCTTGCAATAAATCTGTTACCAACTTGCCTGATAATCCTATCACAAATAATACAACTACACAAAAAAATACGAATACGGACATAAATACCTGGATTCACGAGAATATGACAGCCTATTATTTATGGACCGATAAAATGCCTGCTATAGCTAAAACTAATACCAATAGTAATCCTATGGATTATTTTTACAGTATTTTATATGATTATCATACCACCGATCGCTTTTCATGGATTGATAGCAGTTCTACTAATTTAATAAACCAATTGAATGGAATTAATACAGTTTTAGGTATTAGAGTAACTGCTTTTTATACAGACGATACAAAAGTAAATGTTGCCTTGGTTATTTCTTATGTACTAAAAGGAAGTCCTGCTGAAAAAAATGGATTAAAAAGAGGTGATATTATATTATCCGTGGATGACCAAACTATTACATCCTCAAATTATAATTCAGTTTTACAAAATCAAACTTTAAAATTAGGTTTAGGCACATACAATAATAAAGTATTTAGCAGTACAGGTAAAAGCGTAACAGTTACTAAGGTTGAATTACAAACTAACCCTATTTTGCAGGACACGGTTATTAATTGGTCAGGAAAGAAAGTGGGTTATTTTGCCTACTTACAATTTCTTACAAGTTTTGACGATAGTTTAAGGGCTGCATTTGGAAGATTTAAAGCAAAAGGAATCAATGAACTTGTAGTTGACCTTCGTTATAATGGAGGTGGATATGTAAGCAATTCAGATTTACTAACTACTCTAATAGTGAAAGACTTAGCAAGTAAAGTAGATAAGGTGATGAATAAAAAAATGTATAACGATGCTTATACCAAAGAAGTAATTAAACAATATGGATCGGCTGCTCTTGTTACTAATTTTAAAAATGAAGCCAATAATATTGGCACCTTAGATAGAGTCTTTATATTAACTTCTACCGGTACCGCATCGGCTAGTGAACTTATCATTAATAATTTAAAGCCATTTATGAATGTCATTTTAATTGGCGAACATACCTATGGAAAAAATGTAGGCTCCTTTACCATTACCGATAACGCCAAAAGATGGAACTATGGTTTACAACCTATCACCTTTAAGATATTAAATTCACTAGACCAATCTGATTATGGCACAGTGAATGGATTTTTACCAGACTATGCACTTACAGACGATATACTTCCTTATAAATTATTAGGTGACCCTACTGAAACTTATTTAAATAAAGCACTCAGTATCATTGGCCCATCTGCCTATAAAGTTAACGCAATAAGTGGTTTTACGTCGGTTTCAAGAGCTAATAAAGTACAAAGCAATTCTATTTCTGACAACCCAATTCAAGATAAATTTGATATGTTTGACAAGCCCCTAAAGCGTAAAAACTAGTTCATAAAACAATCTTTTATCAGCACTTTGTTTTTTGTATCTTAGGCATATAAATAAGGCCTTATGAAAAAAATATTACTATTAATTGGATCTTTGATTTCCATGCAATTAATTGCACAAGAAAAAAATACTAAAGTGCATATAAACCATACAGCCATTTTTGTAATGGATATAGGGAAAACGGGTAATTTCTATAGTAAAATTATTGGATTAGACTCTGTTGCTGAACCTTTTCATGATGGACATCACATTTGGTATAAGACAAGTGAGCATAGTATGTTACATGTCATACATGGGGCCACTGAAAAAAAAGACTATTACAAAAATCAGCATACTTGTTTTACAGAGCCTGACTTTAAAGGCTTTATTGAAAAATTAAAAGCTGCACAATGGCCATTTGAAGATGTGAGTGGTAATAAAAATACTATTACTACGCGTGTAGACGGCGTGCATCAAATTTGGCTTCAAGACCCAGATGGCTATTGGTTAGAAATAAATGATGACAGCTACTAATGTTCAATAGAAATAATTATACCACTACAAAATAAAAATTTAAATAAAAGAGTTATGAAAAAAATACAATTACTACTGCTATTCGTTTTCACCTTTGTAATAGGTAGTTTCGCACAGGGTTTTGTGAAAGAAAAACAAGTTATAAAAAGTGCCATCCTAAATAAAGAAGTACATTATTCAATTTTCTTACCTAGCGATTATTATACAAGCGAGCGGGCTTATCCTGTTACTTATTTATTACATGGTTATGGCGATGCAGATGATGGTTGGATTCAATTTGGTGAAGTAAACCGCTTAGCAGACGATGCTATTAAAACAGGTAAAATTCCTCCAATGATTATAGTAACGCCTGATGGCTTTACAAGTTTTTATATAAATGCCGCAAATGGCAATTTAAATTACGAGGACTTTTTTATCAAAGAACTCATTCCCCATATTGAAAAAACCTATAAAGTAAAAGCAGAGAAAAGATTTAGAGGTATAGCAGGGCTTTCCATGGGAGGCTATGGTTCTTTATTATACGCCCTTAAATACCCTGATTTATTTGCAGCTGCTGCTCCACTAAGCGCTGCAGTATGGACAGACAATGATATTATTAATCTTAATGAAAATATGTTCAATGGCTTATTCGGCAATTCAATGGGTAAAAATTTAAAAGGAAAAGACCGCTTAACACCTGCTTGGTTAACGAATAGTCCCTTAGCAATCATTGAAAAAAAGACAAAGGAAGAATTATCGGCAGTAAAGTATTGGATTGATTGTGGTGATGACGATTTTTTAACAATTGGTAATGCCCAATTACATATAGCACTAACCAATAAAAATGTACCTCATGAATTTAGAATGAGGGACGGCGCTCATAATTGGACCTATTGGAGAACAGGTATTATTGACGCTTTGGCTTTTATTGGCGATAGCTTTCATCAAAAATAATTCTATGCCAATAACCATTAAAGTTTTTGTTACAGGGGGTACTTTCGATAAAGAGTACAATGAATTAAATGGAAGTTTGTTTTTTAAAGAAACACATTTACATGAAATGTTACAATTAGGTAGAAGTAAATTAGATCTATCCATTACTACCCTTATGATGAAAGATAGCCTAGACTTTATTGATGCCGACAGACAAATGATTGCTAAAGCTTGCAATGAAATTAAAGAAGATAAAATTTTAATTACCCATGGCACTGATACCATGACCCTCACTGCCTCTTATTTAGCAAAACATTGCAAAGGCAAAACTATTGTACTTACAGGTGCTATGGTGCCTTATAAATTTGGTAGTTCAGATGGGTTATTTAATTTAGGAAGTGCCTTGGCTTTTGTACAAGTACTGAGCCCTGGCGTATATATTGCTATCAATGGAAAAATATTTGAAGCGGATAAAGTTAAAAAGAATACCGACAAAGGCGAGTTTGAAACTATTTAAATAACTGAAGCTTTATTTTAACTGAGTAGTATCCACTCTTGAAGGTGTATCTTTCCCAGCAATTATAGATTGTGCGCTTTTGGCAATAGCCTTGATAATTTCATTCATGTTATCAATATCCAAAGTTTGAAATTCATCACTTGGTTTATGATAATTAGGTTCGTTATCCATTTTAGAAGTAGAGATTGTATGAGCAGGCACACCTAAACGAGCTAGTGTGGCATTGTCTGACCTATAAAATAAGTTTTGATCCGTGTAAGGGTCTGGATAAAATGTAAAAGCGCTACCGGCTAAATTCTTTTGTAAAATCGCACCCATATCTGTTTTTTCATAACCAGTAATATAAGCGCTGTTTCTACCCCACTTACTTTCTGTACCAATCATTTCTAAATTAAACATAGCTTTCACAGACATTGGATCAAACTGTTTTGAAAAATATTGTGCGCCAAAACCACCTACCTCTTCTGCGGTAAAAGCAGCAAAAATTAAAGTGCGTTCATTGTTATTTAATTTTTTAAAATACTTCGAAAGCATAATCATAGCCGTAGTTCCCGCTGCATCATCGTTGGCGCCATTATAAATACTATCACCATTTACCGCTCTTGCACTATTAATGCCTAAATGATCATAATGTCCAGAAAAAATTACATATTCATTAGTAAGAGACTTGCCTGGTATAACCGCTACCACATTGGAAAGTGTTAAATTTTCAATTTTATGAGTAGCCTCAATAGTAAACTTTGTAGGTGATGCCGAGGTCAAAACAAAAACCAAGGATTTTTGATTCTCTGTTAAATTTGATTTTAAATTAGTTAATCGAACAAAATTCTGTGCAAAAGATTCATCTACTAGTATTAAATAATTTTTGTTAGCAACCATATATTTTCTAATGGCTATCCCAAAATTATCTTCTTTATTAATTTTTACTACCTCATATCCACTTGCTTCTGAAATAGAAAAATTGGCTTGTGGTGTTACCACAATAATATTTTTTTGATCCAAAGTATTACCATCAAAATTACCTGAAGCACTAATAAACTTAGCAGACATTCTTGAAAATGATTGTAAATAACTAGCACTATTTTTAAAAGTAGCTAATCCTGCCTGCGCAAATTCATTAGCAATAAAAGCAGACGCCTTGTCAATACCCTTACTAAATGTTTTACGGCCTTCTAATTCATCTGAAGATAAATATTTTTCAATACGTTCTGTTTCTGCTTTTGAAATCGTATTTAATAAATCTTGACTCCAAGACTTACTTGCAAGACCTACCACTAATAATAAACAAATTTTTATACGCTTCATATTATAATTTTTAAAATTAATTTTCACTTTAAAAGGTATTCAATTAAAGCAAGACAAAATAGTCAAAATAGGCTAATTCCTAAAAAAATTGTTACATTAGCATATTATGGCAAGTGATCAAGAGCTTATTATTCAGTTTCAAGAATCTATTAATAGAGAAGCTAATTTTACTGCCCTTCTAAAAAAACATCAACAAAAAGTATACTACCAAATAAAGAGAATGGTCACCGACCATGCAGACGCAGATGATATAGCGCAGCTAGTATGGATAAAAATTTGGGATAAATTAGACGGCTTTAAAATGGAAAGTGAATTCAGTACCTGGCTATTCAGAATTGCCTACAATGAGACACTTAATTATTTACAAAAGCAAAAAAAGCAGCGTACCATTCCCTCCAATAGTGATTTATTAGACTATGAGAATACGACTGCCGGCTCGGACAGTCCCAAGAGCACTGAAATTCAAATAGGACTAGACCGTGCCATTAGTCAACTGCCTGAAAAACAAAAGGTTGTGTTTATGTTACGTTATTACGATGGCTTTGATTATGAAAAAATAGCCTCAATTGTTGGGACAACTATTGGGGGTGCGAAGGCCAATTACCACCAGGCAGTAAAAAAAGTAGAGAGTTTTATTAAGCAGCTTTAAACTTATAGTATAAATAATAGTCAAAATATGGATATGGAAAAGGATATGAAATTAAATGAGCTGGATAATATAGGAAATAGCTTAGAACAAGACAGGGCCTGGGCAGAAAGCTTATTGAATAAACAAAACTTAAGCCAATTTAACTTGTCTAAAACGGATGCACCTTTTAATTATTTTGAATCTTTCCCTGATCAATTAATGAAAAGGATTGAATCAGAAAAAAAGCAAAAAATAAATAAGAAAAGTCCGAAAATATTTTTCTTGCCTTCTTTTATGCAACCATTAAACAGGGTAGCCATCGCAGCAGCATTTATTATTGTAGTGGGCGGCTCATTTATATTTTTAAATAATTCGGTTTGGAAAAAAACGCATGCCCCCATTGTAGCTAAATATATTTCATTAGAGGAGCTTAGTAGCGAGGAAATAGAATCTTATGTGGATGCTAATGAATGGATAGCAGAAATAGATGTTCACACACAAATGAAAAAAGAAAATTCAAGACTTTCTAGTTTAGATGAAAAACAAATTGAAGAAATTGAAAAAACAATAAACAAATGAAAAAGTTAATTTACTTTCTTTTGATAGGCGTGATGATTCATTCATCTGTAATAGCACAGCCTAATCCAGATAGAAGAGAAGATCGTGGCCCTGGTCCAAGAAGAGGCGAAAGAATGAGACCAGAGCAAAGAGAAAAAATTGAAATGTTTAAAATTCAATTTATTACCAAGAATTTAGAACTTAGTTCAAACGAAGCAGAAGGCTTTTGGCCAGTGTATGAAGCGCATAAAAAAGCCATTCAAGAAATTATTAAAACTAAAATGAATGATGAAATCTTAATGCAAGAAGCCATGCTGAATGCTAGAAAAAAATATAAAGCTGATTTACTACCTGTATTAAAAACGGAAGAAAGAGTAAATAATGCCTTGCGTATTGAAAGAGACTTTCTATATAAAATGCGCCACGAAGTAAGTAGAAGAAGAGGCTGGGAACAGGAGTAAGCATTTTTCTTATTTATATAATTAAAATTATACGTCTAAAGCACCCCTTACAAAATAAGGGGTGCTTTTATTTTATAACCTAGTTTTCGTATATTACAGAATATAACTAAACCGTATTTATATGAAAAAGCTTTTAGGTATCTTAGCTATGGGTCTGCTTGTAATAATTATAATAGTTTTTGTAAAAACTTTCACTAATACACCAGGTGCACATCAAAAAAGTACTCCCTTAGAGGCTTTACCTACAAATGCCATTGCACATATGTCTGAAGCCATTCAGCTTCAAACCGAAACACCAAATGATGCATATGAATTTGATACAGCTACCTTTTTTGCCTATCGTAAATTTTTAGAAAAATCATACCCATTAATTCATAAAAATTTACCAAGAACTATTGTAGATAGTTTTAATTATATATATGAATGGAGAGGAACGGATACAAGTTTACTTCCCATAATATTAATGGCACATTACGATGTAGTACCAGTAGAAGCTTCAGCTGTTAAATTGTGGCATGCAGTTCCTTATGGAGGTGAAGTAAAAGAAGGTTACATATGGGGAAGAGGGGTACTAGATGATAAATCAAGTATGATTAGTATTTTAGAAGCTACTGAAGCACAATTAGCTAAAGGATTTCAACCTAAGCAAACCATATTATTGTGCTTCGGGGCCGATGAGGAATCGAGTGGGAAGGGTGCCACTGCAATGGTAAAATATTTTAAGTCCATTCATAAAAGATTTGATATGGTGGTAGATGAAGGAGGTGAAATTTCCACAGAAGATATGAAAGATGTTAAAAGACCTATTGCATCTATTGGAGTGGGCGAAAAAGGTTATGTCACTTTAATTTTAACTGCACAAAAAGCAGGGGGTCATTCTTCTATTCCAGGGCAAACTACCGCTATTGATATTTTGAGTAAGAGTCTTTATAAATTGAGAGAAAATCAAATGCCTGCTAAAATAATTCCTCCTATTAAAGCATATTTAGAAAGAGTAAGCGGTTACACCGATAATTTTTGGAAAAAAATGATGCTTTCTAATATGTGGTTATTTGAAAAACAAGTCATTAATAATTTATCAGAATCACCTAGTTCTAATGCTTTAGTGAGAACCACCATTGTGCCTACTATTTTTAATAGTGGCGTGAGAGACAATGTCATTCCTACTTTCGCTACAGCCTATATTAATAGTAGAATTTTACCAGGGGAAACTCAACAAGACGTATACAATTATGTAGAAAAAGCAATCAATGATACAAATATAAAAATTACCTACTACCATAATTATAGCACTTTACCTTCGCCTACTACCGATATCAATAGTAAGGCTTTTAAAAGAGTAGAGCAAGCAATTAATGCAATAGTTGATGATGTTATTGTAGCTCCAATGTTAATGGTAGGTGCTACCGATTCTAGAAATTACAGAGACCTCAGTGATGGTGTTATTAACTTTACGCCCATCACCAATGCCAAAGGTTATCATGGTATTGATGAAAGATTATTAGTGTCTGATTTTCAAAAATGTATAAATTTTTACACGCTATTAATTCAAGGTTCGAAATAAATTTATTTCTATTTTTTAAAATTATTAAAATGAAGCCCTATAATGAGAAATAAAATTTTTACTACAATTAGTGTATTTTTTTGTTTAATATTTTTTAATATGTCTACTTCCCTAGCGCAGTACCAGCCTTTATATAAGACTATACCCAATCATATTCCTTCTCAAAATCAAGAATCTGAGTCTGACACTGTAGGTATATTAATTGTTGAAAAAGTATCTATTCCTACTTACCAATATTTTAGAGTGGCGAATGACAATATAAAAAGACCTTGTGTTATTATTTGCCCCGGTGGTGGTTATACCATTCTTGCAGCAGGGCACGAAGGCACCGATGTAGCAAAATATTTTAATAGTATTGGAGTGAACGCCATGGTATTAAAATATAGAATCCCGAATGATGCCAATCAAAAAGATAAATCTATTGCGCCTTTACAAGATGCACAACAGGCAATACTTTTAGCAAGAACCCATGCAGAAAAATGGGGCATTGATAAAAATAAAATTGGTATCATGGGCTTTTCTGCAGGCGGTCATTTAGCGGCAAGCTTAGCAACGCATTACAATGATATTAAAATTGAGAACCCTACTAAAATTTCATTAAGACCCAATTTTCAATTACTTATTTATCCCGTTATTAGTTTTGGACCAGAAGGACATGAGGGTTCAAGAATTAATTTAATTGGCAATGCCAAGGATGAAAAAACACAAAAAGCCATTAATTATTTTAGTAATGAAGAGCAAATTAACAAGGACACCCCTCCAGCTTTTTTAGTACACTCAAAAGACGATGATGTGGTACCAGTTGCTAATGCTATACATTATTATGATAATTTAATAGCTCATAAAGTATCCGCTGAATTATATTTATATGAAAAAGGGGGTCATGGATATGGTATGAAAAATCCAAGCAGTGAAATTCTGTGGACAGGTATTATGAAAACTTGGATGCAGAAAAATAAAATTATTCAATAAAAATATTTTAGTAAGTATTGTGTAAATTTTATAGATTGAGAGTAACAAATAAATGAATTAAAATAACAAACATTAAAAATATATAACATGCGAAAAATAATTCTTGGGCTTAGCCTATTTTTTTCTACAACAATGAGCGCACAAAAAACTATATTAATAAAGTGCGGAAAATTATTGGATGCTAAAACTGGTTTAGTTACTGAAAAACAAAATATTCTCATTAAAGGTAATCAAGTAGTTTCTATTGGTAGTACTGCTAGTACGGCCGACTCTATTATCGATTTAAGTAATTACTTTGTAATGCCCGGTATGATTGATTGTCATACACATGTGCTTTTACAAGGCGATATCACATCTGAGGATTATGATGTACAAGTATTAAAAGAATCTATCCCCTATAGAACCATCAGGGCTACTAAAAGTGCAGAAAAATCATTAATGAACGGTTTTACCACTATTCGTGATTTGGGTACAGAAGGTGCTGGCTTCGCAGATGTGGATGTAAAAAAAGCTATCAATAAAGGAGTGACTAATGGACCAAGAATGATTGTTTCTACTTTAGCTATGAATACCACTGGCCATTACCCTTTAAAAGCATCCGATTATGCATGGGAATTACATTTTCCAAAGGGAGTGATAGAAATTACTGGTGCAGATGAAGCCAGAAGAGCAGTAAGACAACAAATAGAACAAGGCGCCGATTGGATTAAAATTTATGCAGACCGCGGTTATTACCGCTTAGCAGATGGATCCTTTAGGTCTATACCCAATTTTACAACAGATGAGATAAAAGCTATTGGAGATGAAACTATCGTAAGTAGAAAAAAATTAGCAGCACATGCTATGACTAGAGATGGTATTCTTGCTGCCATTAATGCTGGTGCCTCAACTATAGAACACGGAAGTGGTATGGATGAAGAATGTATGCGTGTGATGGCAGAGAAAGGAATTTATTGGTGCCCTACTTTATTTGTTAATGAATTTGTTGCCGAAGGAAGAGCCAAATTAGGAAGTCCCATTAATTTATATTTTCAACAATCTATTCAAGCTACTTTTAAAAAAGCAATGAAGATGGGTGTTAAATTAGCCTATGGTACCGATATCGGTGGTTATGATTGGAACTTGGCGCAAGCTAAAGACTTTACCTATTTTGTTGAATGGGGATTAAGTCCTGTACAAGCCATTCAAACGGCTACTACCACTGCTGCAGAATTATTAGGTATGCAAGGAAAAATTGGTGAAATTAAGGAAGGTAGTTTTGCAGATATCATTGCCTTAAAAAAAGACCCCACTAAAGACATTAGTGCTTTACAAAATGTTGACTTTGTAATGAAAGACGGAAAAGTATACAAGCATTAATACAAATTAAAAAATAGTATAGATAAAGTTAACTTACTTTAGTAAGCTCTTATTCTATACTATTTTATAGTACTTCTATATTATACTTTTTTAACTACACTGCCCTTCCATCCAAAGTAGGCTACTACGGCGAAAGCCACTAGTGGCACTATATAGCCCATTTGTATATTACCTGTAGCATCGCTAATTAATCCAAAAATGCGAGGCAAAATAGCACCCCCTACTATGGACATCACTATTAAACTACTAGCCATTTCAGTATCTGGACCTAATTGCTGAATACCTAATGAAAAAATAGTAGGAAACATAATAGACATAAAAAAACAAATGCCTATTAATGCATAAATAGTTATCATTCCTTTACCAAAAATGGCTACTAAACATAATAGTACACAAACGGTAGCAAAAGAACTTAATAAATGACGAGGAGTAAAATATTTCATTAATGCAGTGCCTAAAAAACGACCTACTAAAAAAGCAAGGCCCCCCATACTTAAATAATCGGCAGCTTGTATTTCAGAAATTTGCGCCGACTGAGTGGCGTATAATATAAATAAACTAAGTACGCATACCTGTGCACCAACATAAAAAAATTGTGCAACCACAGCCCAACTTAAATGAGAATGTCTAAAGGTTTTTAAAATAGTTGAATTTTGATTGGCCGTATTATTATCTCTAATATCGGGTAGCTTAATTTTAAAAAACAAAAAAGCTATACATAAAAGTATAATACCTAAAATAGTGTAAGGTGTTTTAACTGTATAGGCTTCAGCTGCTAATGCTGCTTTTTGAGCAGCAGCAGTCATTGTACCTAATTGCTCCCCGGTATATCCCTTGGTTAAAATTATTCTAGCACCTATAGCAGGGGCCAAGGCCGCAGCTAAGCCATTGAAGGATTGTGCTAGATTAAGTCTTTGGGTAGATGTACTTGGGTCGCCTAAAGAAGAAGCATAGGGGTTTGCGGCAGTTTCTAAAATAGTTAAGCCACAGGCAATCACAAATAAGGCAAATAAAAAATAATTATAAGATTGATTATTCGCAGCCGGTACAAATAAAAATGAACCTAGCGCAAATAATAACAGGCCTGCAATGATGCCTGTTTTATACCCCCATCTTTTCATGATATAACCAGCAGGCAAGGCCATAAAAAAGTAGGCTACAAAAACCGAAGAGTCTACCAAGGTAGACTGAGTGGTGGTAAGCGTAAATGACTTTTTTAAATGAGGAATTAAAATGGGATCTAAATTATGTGCAAAGCCCCATAAAAAAAACAAGCAAGTAATTAATATAAAAGGAATTAGGTCTGATTTGGTTTTTTGCATAGATCATAAATTATATTTAAATATAATCTATCCAAAACATTTAAGCAAAAAATATGCTTAGAGAATGGTATTAAA
>RFVO01000081.1 GCA_009928005.1 Chitinophagia bacterium
ATACAACGAATAAAGCCATTGAAATAATCCATAAGTCCATACCTGTTTTAGAACCAGGAGAGGCATCGTGTAATGCAGATAATGGAGGGTATGCTGTCCAACCACCGCTGAAAGGTCCTGTTTCTACAAATAAAGAAGACAACATGATAACACTAGCGGTAAAGAAAAACCAATAGCTTAACATATTCAAAAAAGGAGACGCCATATCACGTGCGCCAATTTGAAGAGGAATTAAAAAGTTAGCAAAAGTACCTGATAAACCCGCTGTTAATACAAAGAATACTAATACAGTTCCGTGTGTTGTAACTAATGCATAATAAGCTTCTGGTGTAATTTGACCACCTTTTGCCCATTTACCTAAGATAGATTCTAACCAAGGGAAACTTGCATCAGGATACCCTAATTGTAAACGGAATAATACACTCATTAAACCACCTAATACTGCCCAGACCATACCTGTGATCAAGAATTGCTTCGCGATCATTTTATGGTCTTGACTAAATACATATTTAGTTAAGAAAGTATCATGGTGTTCGTGATGACCATGATCATCATGTCCGTGACCTTCATGTAATACTGCTTCGTGACTCATACCTTTTATTTAAATATTTTTAATCTTTCTAATATTGTTATTACATTTTTACTGTGGCTGCTTTAGCAGTTGTATCTGCTGCTACTACAGGCACTGCAGTGGGATCCTTTTCAGGAAAAGCAGTGAAGTATTGTGGCTTTTGTTTTGCCATCCATAAATCGTATTCTTCTTGATCTACCACTTCAATCACTCCTTTCATAGAGTAGTGACCATTGCCACACATTTGATCACAAGAAATTTCATAAGCAAAATTAGGATTGCCTGTTTTCTCACGCATTTCTTTGGTGGTATAGATAGGAGTAAACCACATGGTAGTAGGTATTCCTGGCACGGCGTCCATCTTTAAACGAAAATGTGTTAAACCTACATCATGAATTACATCTCTTGAGCCTAAAATTAATTTAACAGGTTTGCCTTTTACTACATACATAGTTTGTTCTGTTAAAATATCATCTTTTGAATAAGTGTCGTCCCATACTATACCAACAGAGTTTGTAGCAGGGTCAATATTCTTGTAATATTTTTTTCCAAACACAGCGTCTTTTCCTGGATAACGAAATATCCATCCAAATTGTTTCCCAGTCACTTCTACCACCATTGCATTTTTAGGAGGTTCTCCTGTAAAGAAAAACCAGTTGCGTAAACCGAAAACTACTAATACTGTTAAAGCAATAGCAGGAATAGCTGTCCATATTAATTCTAGTTTAGTACTATGGGCAAAGAAAAATACTTTACGATTTTTATCTTCTTGGTATTTATACGCAAACCAAAATAATAAAACTTGTGTAATCACAAATACAATACCTGTAATGATTAAAGTAACAAAAAGCATTTGATCTACTTTCTCTCCTTGTATACTTGCTGCACCTTGCGCTAATTGTGTTTTACCGTAATAGGCTTTATTACAAACATAAATACCTATGAAACCTAGGACCAAAAAAGCAACCATCAAAAATCCGTTGATTTTATTGTTTTGTTGACGACTGGCTTCTTCGCCTTTTAAAATAGATACGTATTCACTTGCTTTGGCAATTTGAAAAATTACCACAAAAATAAAGACGATGATTGTAACAGATAATATTAAACTCATAATTTGTTTTTTCTAAATCAAAAATTATACTTGATGAATGATACTCTCTTTAAGGAAAGGATGGTACTTAGGTATTAAAGGCTTGCTCGCTAAAGAACGCGCTACCATTAATATCATCACACCTACGAAGAAAGATAAAATACCAAAATCTAACCAACCTAATGAAACGTGCTCTTTCATTAAAGAACCCATTACCATTTGATAAAAATCAATCCAGTGTCCAAATAAAATAAGTAACGACATAAAGGCTACCAAAGTAAAATTACGTTTAGCAGAACGCTTCATTAATATAATTAATGGGCAAAGGAAATTGATAAATAAGTTTAAGAAGAAAATAGGCTTGTATGCTCCTTGCACACGGTGCTTGAAGTAAACAGTTTCTTCAGGAATATTAGCGTACCAAATAAGCATGTACTGAGAGAACCATAAGTAGGTCCAAAATATAGAGAAAGCAAACATGAATTTACCAACGTCGTGTAAGTGCTCGCTATTCGATAATTCCATATAGCCTTTGTTTTTCATGTACACTAACCAAATAGCAATTAAAGCCATGCCTGCCACAAATGAACTTGCAAAAGTATACCAGCTATACATAGTAGAATACCAATGTGCGTCAAGGCTCATTAGCCATAACCAAGGCACTGTAGAAGCTACCGTTAAACCAAACCACACTAAGAAAAATCCAGAGCGGGTCATACTTCTAATATTAAATGAATGCGCTGTTTCATGATCCATTGGAGCAATATCTGCTTCCAAACTAATTTGACGCATTCTATATCCAAAATAACTCCATAAGATAATAGTAAGCGAAGTCCATATAATAAAGAAAGTAGGATTTAAGAAACCTGCTTTACCTTTTAAGATAGGATCCTTGGCCACTGCTTCCGCATCTAACCAATGATATATATGATGATTGTGACTTAAAATAACATAGAACAATACTAATAATGTAATACCACCAAAAATGGGTACTAAAGTTGAAATGGCTTCTGCAATTCTTCTAAAAGATTGCATCCAAGCAGCTTGTGCCATAGTACTAAAACATAAAAAGAACATTGCAGCATTGGTAACTAAAGTCCAAAAAATAGTATTGTACATTAAGGTTCCCCAAAAATGTACTTGCTCATGTTCGTCTGAACTAAATCCTTTGGTAAACATACCGTATAATAAAGCAGCGGCACCTATGCCTATTAATGCATAAGACCATGTTTTAAGATTACCAGGAATTTCGAATTGCTCTTTAATAGATGCCATCTTACTTCTTTTGTTTATTCTTAATATATTTTATAATCATCCAGCGTTGACGCTTGCTTAATTGAGATGCATAAGAACCCATCAAGTTTTTTCCGTAAGCCACAGAATAAAACATTTGACCAGCAGGCATGTTCTCATATTTAGCATCCCCTACTAATGTTGCAGGCTTTGCAGGATAAGGGCCATTACCGTCTTTATATAAAGGACCATTACCATCTAATTTAGCGCCATGACAAATGCCGCAGTTAACTAAATACAAACGCTCTGCTTCAGCTGCATCTCTTGCACTTAAAGAATCGATAGGATTCGGAACTAATTTAGAAGCATTGTAATTTGTTGTATCACCAGCTTTATCCTTTGCATAAGGGAAAGGCATTTCCTTGCCTCGTGCAATAGTACCTGCTACAGGAAGGTTATCGTAATGAATACCTTTTTCTGTTAAGTTGCTATGATCGGCATAGGATTCATATGCACGGCTATAGGCCATATCGGGCATATAGATAGTACCAGGTGTACGCTTCACTTCATCACAACTTACTATAGTAATAGCTACTATAGCAATAGTTAAAAGCAAATTCTTATTAATGTTATTTTTATTCATCGTACTGGTTAGATTATACTTGATCTAATTATTTATTTATTTTTCTTACGCTCGTTATTTATATTACTTAAAGAGCCACTTGTTTAGTATTATATAAATCGTCCTGCTTATCATAAGTACCAAACCACCACTCTTCTTCTGCAACTTGGACATCTGTTTCAATAGCACCATTCGATTTTAAGAAAGCTACTAAATCATCTGTATTGGTTTTATCGGAACACTCAATGACCATTACAAATAAATCGTCGGTAGCACGCTTATGAAAATGATGTTTTTTAACACCTGGTGCTAATTGACATAACCAACAAAAAGTCATAACCATTCCTACTGCTGCAAATAAAACGGTTAACTCAAATATAATAGGTATCCAAGCAGGTAATGCAAAATGGGGTTTACCACCAATATTTAAAGGCCAGTCTTTTGTGAAAATCCAACTAATAGCACTTACAGCTGTAGCTGTACCTGTGATACCATAAATAAATCCAGCAGTGTGTAAGCTTGTTTCGCGCATACCCAATGCGTGGTCTAAACCATGCACTGCGAAGGGTGTATATACATCTTTAATTTTATAGCCAGCAGTACGCACTTGCTTTACTGCAGGAAATAAAACTTTTTCTTCATCAAAACAGCCAACTACAAATTTCTTTTGTGCCATAATTTTTTTCTTAATCGATATTATAATTAATGTGCATGCGCATTATCGTGAACAAATTTATCCAATGGTTCCGCTTCCAATTTTTCAAATTCAGGTTTGAAAGATTCTCCACTTCTCTTCAATACATATTTAATTTCTGCTACCGCAATAACAGGGAAATATTTAGCGAATAAGAAGAAGCAAGTAAAGAATAAACCAAAAGTACCTAAGTAAAAACCTACTTCCCAAATAGAAGGGCTATAGTAAACAGACCAGCTAGAAGGTAAATAGTCACGGTATAAAGAAGTTACAATAATTACGAAACGCTCAAACCACATACCAATATTTACAATGATACTCATGAAAAAAGTAACGAAAACATTTCTTCTCATTTTTCTTGACCAGAAAATTTGAGGAGACAATACGTTACAAGCCATCATACCCCAATAGCTCCATCCATAAGGGCTAAATAAATAAGCACGGCTATACCAGAAAGTATATCCTTCATATTTATTTTGAGAATACCAACCCATAAATAATTCTGTTAAGTAAGCAATACCTACAATAGATCCAGTAAGTACAATTACTTTATTCATTAAGTCGATGTGACCAATAGTGATATAATCGGTTAATCCGAAAACCTTACGTACTACAATTAATAAAGATTGTACCATCGCAAAGCCAGAGAAGATGGCACCCGCTACGAAATAAGGAGGAAAGATAGTGGTATGCCAACCAGGAATAACAGATGTAGCAAAGTCAAAAGATACAATAGTGTGAACTGACAATACTAATGGTGTACTTAAACCTGCCAACACTAAAGATAAACTCTCGTGACGTTGCCAATGTTTAGTTGAACCTGTCCAACCAAAAGAAGCAATACCATATAATTTTTGTCTTAGTTTAGTAAACGCACGATCACGCACAGTAGCTAAATCGGGTAATAAACCAGAGTACCAGAATAATAATGAAACAGTGAAATAAGTTGAGATGGCAAATACGTCCCATAATAAAGGTGAGTTAAAGTTCACCCATAATGGACCACGTGAGTTAGGATAAGGCATAATGAAAAACGCTAACCAAACACGACCCATGTGGAAGATAGGGAATTGACCAGCACACATAACGGCAAAAATAGTCATAGCCTCCGCAGCACGATTCACCCCAGTTCTCCAACCTTGACGGAATAATAATAATACAGCAGAAATTAAAGTACCCGCGTGACCAATACCTACCCACCAAACGAAGTTGGTAATATCCCAACCCCATCCAATTGTTTTATTTAAGTTCCACTGGCCAATACCGTAAGTTACCTCACGATATAAACTGAATACTCCAAATAATAATAGAGTAACAGCAATGAAAAAACCAATGTACCATAAACGAGATGGCTTCACTTCAATAGGGCGCAAGATATCCTCGGTAACTTGGTGAAAATTTTTCTCACCATATACCAATGGTTCGCGCAACTGTGATTCGTATTTAATATGCATCTTTAACTATTTCTAATTTTTTAAACTCTTTTTAATTATTTATGAGCCGCTTCGGTTTTGTGCGTTGCTTCAGCATGTTCTTCTTCCTCTGTGTTTCTTACTTTGGCTAAATAAGTCACATTCGGTAAAACGTGTAATTGCTCTAATACATAAAACTGACGATTCGGATTCTCTACGCGTACTTTAGTAATAGCGCTATGTTTGTCATTTGCGTTACCAAAGTTAATAGCGTTAGTAGGACATGATTGTTGACAAGCTACTTTCACATCTGAGTCTACCATTGGACGAGATTCTTTTTTCGCATCTAATTTAGCTGCTTGTAAACGTTGAACGCAGAAAGAACATTTTTCAATCACACCACGAGAACGAACTGTTACATCTGGGTTTAATACCATTCTTGTTAAGTCGTCATTCATATTTAATACCACATCGTTCAATACATCTCTTTGATTGTCTGGGAAGCTATCTGCTCCAGAATAATCGGCCCAGTTAAAACGACGTACTTTGAAAGGACAGTTGTTCGCGCAATAACGAGTACCAATACAACGGTTATACGTCATTTGGTTTAAACCTTCAGAGCTATGGTTGGTGGCAGCCACTGGACAAACGTTCTCACAAGGAGCATTATCGCAATGTTGACACATTAATGGTTGGAATACCACTTTAGGATTATCCATATCACCACTAAAATATTTATCGATACGTAACCAATGCATTTCATGGCCACGTAATACTTCTGGTTTACCTACTACAGCAACGTTGTTCTCTGCATTACATGCTACCACGCAAGCACCACAACCATTACAACTATTTAAATCTACACTCATGCCCCACTTAATACCCGGACGAGCGTATACAGGATAAATAGTTCCTTGTGCTTCATAGTTTTCTAATCCACCATAAGGTTTAGTTTCTGCTTCACGCTCTTCTAGAATTTCTGTTGGATTTTTTATGTATTCAGCTAAAGTAATTTCTTTCATTACTTCAGTACGATTACCTTGTGTAGTATCGTAACGGAAATGTGTTTGTGTTAAAGCCACAGGATAAGTTTCGCCTGTTACTGTTAATGTAACATTAGAACAAGCAAATTGAACTAATCCATTTTCAATGCAAGCTAAAGGAAAGGCGTTTTTACCTGTACCAATAACTGATTTACCTACCGCTTCTGCACGACCATATCCCACTGCAATACCCACTGTTTGTGGATGTGTACCTGGTATAATTAATACAGGAAGTTCAATTGATTTTCCATCCACAGTTAATTTAACTACTTGCTTTGGAGGCTTTACTTCATAAGCATCGGCCTGTCCTGCATTATTTAAATCAATGTTTAATAAAGTTCTTGCCATCGCAGGAGATACTATAATATAGTTATCCCAAGTAGCACGTGTTACTGGATCAGGTAATTCTTGTAACCATGGGTTAGAAGCTCCTTGACCCGCACCAATACCTACTTTTTGATATAAGGTTAATTCAATTTTACTCTTATCATTAGAAGAAGGCTTATTTGCAGTTACTGCAGCCACTGCAGCAGCTACCGCGCTACTATTTATACTTGCACCAATATTTTTAATGTTAGCAGGAATGAATACACCCGCTTGTAATGTTTTATTCCAAGCAGTCTCACCTCCTAATTTAGCTGACCAATAATTTTTTAAATAAGTAGTATAATCAGTGGCGTCTCCAGACCATTTTAATAATGAGTCTTCGAAGGCACGTGTTTTAAATAAAGGAGAGATAGTAGGTTGAATAAAAGAGATATGACCAGATACTGGTTCAGCATCTCCCCAACTTTCTAAAAAGTGTGGAGCAGGAATTGAATACTTACAAAGTGCTGTTGTTTCATCTAATTTAGCATTGAAAGAAATAGTTGTTTTTACTTTCGCTAAACCCGATTTTACTTTATCAGCTGCAGGCCATGTGTAAACAGGATTCGCACCATAAAATAAAACTGCGTTTACTTTACCTGCGTTCATCTCTTCTACGAAGTTTGCAAAATCACTATCAATACCTTG
>RFVO01000082.1 GCA_009928005.1 Chitinophagia bacterium
GTAATGATTCTCTAATGTCGCTACTAACTTCTTTTATCCAATGAAAATAATAGCAGTAAGATCTTATCTAAAAAAAATGGCTTTGACCAAGCCTTATACTATTGCCTATAGTACTTTCTCCGATGTAAGTTTGGCTTTTTTTGAAGTGGAGTTAGCCAATGGCATGGTGGGTTACGGTTGTGGAAGCCCAGCGGGAGAAGTAGTGGGAGAAACCACAGCGCAAACAGCTATTAATTTAGAAACCGAATTTGTTAAAAATTTTGTAGGCAGAGACATTCGTCATTTTCAAACAATGATTTATGAAGCCAGGCAACATTTTGATCACCTACCTGGAACCCAGGCTGCTATTGATATTGCCCTGCATGATGCCTTTGGTAAATTCATTGGTATTTCAGTAGCTGATTTTTATGGTCAAAAAATAAAAGCCCTACCTACCTCAATTACTATTGGTATTAAAAGTGTAGAAGAAACTTTAGAAGATGCTGCTGGTTTTTTAAGTCTAGGGTTTAAAGTATTAAAAGTAAAATTGGGTTTAAATGTAGAGGAGGACATAGAAAAGATTGTAAAGCTGCATGAAAAATATCCTAGTGAATATGTAATAAGAGTAGACCCAAACCAAGGGTATAGCTTGGCCGATTTAAATAAATTCATTGAGGCTACTAAAAAAGTGGGTATTGAATTAATAGAACAGCCTTTAGCAGTGGGTAAGGAATTAGAATTATTAAAAGTAGATCCTGCTTACCGCTCTATATTAATGGGTGATGAATCACTGAAAGACCCGCAAGCTGCTTTGGAATATGCTATTAGTAAACCCTTTGGTGTGTATAATATTAAATTAATGAAATGCGGTGGTATTATGGGCGCTATGGAAATTGCCACTATTGCTAAAAACGCGAACATTAACTTATTTTGGGGCTGTAACGATGAAAGTATTATTAGCATTACTGCAGCCTTGCATGCAGCATATTGTTGTGCAAATACTAAATACATTGATTTAGACGGTAGCTTTGATTTAGCGGAGGATCTGGTAACAGGAGGCTTTGAATTAAAGAATGGCTATATGCATATTAATAGTCAACCAGGTTTTGGTGTTACAAAACTATAGTGAACTTACTATTAGAAATAATTTAGTTTCTATATAATTCACTAAATTGTAGCATGGAAGTATTAAAACCCAAAATAGGAGTAAGCGCAGCTACTTTTTTAGTAGTGAGTGTAATTATTGGTTCGGGCGTGTTTAAAAAGTTAGCGCCTATGTCTCAAACCCTGGGCTCTCCATTATTAGTTATACTTTGTTGGGTATTAGCAGGCCTTATTAGTTTAGCAGGCGCTTTGTCCACTGCTGAAATGGTAAGTATGTTTCCTAATTCAGGAGGGGAGTACTTTTATTTTCAAAAAGTATATGGTCGTTTTTTTTCTTTTATGTATGGATGGGCAAGTTTCACTGTTATAAAAACGGCTTCAATTGCAGCACTAGCTTATATTTTTGCGCAGTCCCTGACAAGTTTATTTCCGCTTCCTATTGTTGGAGACAATATAAGCTTTTTAGGTATTGCAATTACACAGGCTTTATTTATTAAATTAGTTGCTTCCTTTTTAATTATAGCACTTACCTTATTAAATTACAGGGGTGCGCAGTTTGCTAGTAAATTAAGTACAGTACTCACTTATTTAATGTTAACTAGCATTGTTGCTTTTTTAGCTATTGGTTTTGGTTCTTCGCAAGGAAGTATTTCTAATTTAACTAATACAAGTCATTTACCGAATGCCCCTGATTTAAGTGGATTTAGTTTGCTGAAAGCTTTATTCGTAGCTAGTTTGGGTGCTTTTTGGGGTTATGAAGGATGGAATGGAATTGCTTATATTGGAGAAGAGATAAAAAATCCAAAAAGAAATTTACCATTGGCATTGGGCATTGGTACTTTAATAGTGATGACAGCATATGTTTTATTAAATATTGTTTTTGTATATATTTTACCCATCGATTATTTCATACAACTCACCCCCAATAAAATTGCAGCAGTAGAAGTTGCTGGTAAATTAAGTGGACATGTTGGAATGGTACTTGTAGCTAGTTTAATAGTAGTGACTACATTGAATGCGACTAATAGTACTATTTTAACTTCGGCTAGAATGATGTACGCAATGGCAAGAGATAAATTGTTTTTTTATAAAGCAGCGAACGTACATCCTAAATATAATACACCCGATATTGCTTTATTTATTCAAGCTTTTTGGGCCATTGCCTTGGTGTTTTCAGGTAGCTTTGATCAATTAACCGATATGCTAGTATTTGCTTCTTTTATATTTTATGGAAGTACAGCGCTTGGCGTAATTATATTAAGAGTTAAGCATCCGGAATACGAAAGAAAGTATAAAGTAATAGGCTATCCTTTTGTACCAGGCCTATTTTTATTATTCTGTGCCGCCTTGTTCGTTATTACTATTTTCAATAAACCCTATGAGGCTATTTGGGGCTTAAGCCTTATTGCTACTGGCTTTCCTGTGTATTGGTATTTGAATCGTAAATAACTACTTTCTCCCATAAATGGGCATAGTTGTTTCTAAATTCATCATGAATGGGATGTCCCTGATATATTATTTCTTCTTCAGCTGTATTAAAAATACATAACCAAGAATAAGTATAATCTCTTTCAATCACCGACCTATTAGTAGCAGCAGGCGTACCAATATCAGAAAAACGAATACATTCAATAGTTGCTAATTTTTGAAGCCCCTCTAATAATTTATTTTTATCAGTAGCGGACGCGGGGTTTTTTAAATAAAAAAGTACATGGTGTACAAAAATATTTTTGGCAATATTCTGGTTCATAAAATTTAAATGTTATCCTTCTAAAATGGCTTTAGCATACTCGAAACATTTTTTAGTTTCTTTTACTGCATCAGAACCTGCTGGAATATCATATTCTAATTCAATACTAGCAGGTATTTTATATTTTTTTGTTTTTAATAAAGTAAGTACTTCTTTAAGTGGTGTATCGCCTTCGCCCCATGGCATATTCTTTGTGCCATTTACTTTGTTCTTGCGATCCTTAATATGCATACTGGTTATACGATCATGATTTTTTTCAATAAAAGCCAATAAAGAGGCTGTGGTATTAGCCCCTCCTGCTGCTATATAATGGCCACAGTCAAGATTAATAGCATTATAAGTAGACTGGCTCAAAGCTATATCCCATGCGGTATCGGTAGCTTGTGTATGCGCGTGATAGCCTACATATACTTTATGTTTTAATCCAAACTCACCTAATCTTTGTGAATGTGCTGCATTGGTTGGAAGCTCCACATTCACTGATGTAGCGCCTAATGCTTTTGCAGCACGCATGGCGTAATCAATTTCTAAATCAGTACTTTTTTCTCCTAAGGCTGCATCTGGTTTAAATGCATAAATAGTAATACCTGCATCATTAAATAATTTTTTTAATTCTACAAATTTATCCATGGAAGCTGTTTCTCTCCAAGCTCTTGCTTTAATATTTCTTTCCTCCATTACTTTCATAAAATTTTCACGAGTCATTGGAGGCATTGCACCTACTGGACTACCTGCATAGGCTTCTGCAGGGTCTCCCATTAATTCAATGGCAGTAATTCCAGTCTCTTTCAAATATTCAATTAATTGCTCTGCACTGCCTGGCATAGATCTAAAAGAATAGGTGATAGCACCAATTTGTACACCTTTAATTTTAGAGCTTGGATTAGCTAGGAATAAAGAATTAGCAGCAAATGAATTTTTATTCATAAACACTAAGCCCAATGAAGCTAAAGAACTTTGGTATAGAAAATTACGGCGTGAATTGTTTTGAATATTTTTTTTAATGTTTGACATTGTATTTTTATTTATTAATTTAATAATGTAATTTCTAATTCAAGTAGGTTAAGAAATATATTGCTTCCAATTATTAATACTACCTATTTAATAGAATATTAAGTTAGACAAATTCTACTAAAGAATAAAGGAAATGTGATAAATGGTTTCTAGATTAGAATAAGTCAATGAGCTTGCCTTGTTCTGCGTACTTTATAGTAAGCCCCTCTGTATTGGAAAGAGTTATATCCTTTTTTATGGAGCTTTCGCAACTTGCACAAGGTTTGATATGCGTAATATAAATAGGTACAGATGAGAGTTGCCCATTAGAATACTTATTAAGTATTTTCATTTCTTGCATTAATAAGCTTGGTGTTAAGTGACCGTATAATGCTTTATCGGGCATGGTATTATCAAAGGACACTTCTATAAATATTGCTTTCAGCGTATGCGCAATTACTTTATCTGCAATTTCTTTCCATAATTGCTCTAGTCGATTCGATTTTTCTACTTTATCGGCTCCCGTATCTCCTAAGTATAATATATAGCTATTATTATTACGTACTAAAAAAGCACTGCTCTGATAAGGGTTTACATGGCTAAGTATATAAGGGGTAACCTTTAATTCAGTAGTAGGAATTTCTATTTCTTTACCTGGGCTTAAGTAGTTATAGCTATACTTATTTAAAATTGGCTTATCACCTTCGCTACCAAAATTAGCCCAGCTCTTAGAAGTAAAATAATTATTTTTCATTATCTCTATTACCGAGTTAAATCCAAAAATATTTTTTGGACTATCGTTAGGAGAATTTAAAATAAGTCCAGCCACATGATCTAAATGTGCATGTGAAATAAAATAAGCTTTGATTTTATTTTTTTGTACTTCTTCAGCATTTGACTCAGTGAATAATTTATTAGCTACTGCTATTTGTAAGCCAGTATTTATTGTGCCAGCGTCTAAACAAATATAATTATTAGAACCTTTTGCAGCCACCATATAAGAAGAGAGATTAGATTCATCTAGTCCGCCTTTTACACCTAATGGAATAATAGTAAATCCTGTATAGGCAGTTTGTGCTTTTACATCTATGCCTTTAAGAAGTAGAGTAGTGCTTAATATAATGATGTATAATCTCATAGCGTTTGCTTAATAAGTAAATTTAATTATAATTATCAAGACAATGGTTATACTCCGCTGCTATTACAATAAAAATAATTTTCCATTCATTCTAATAAAGGCCTCCGCTGCTTTAACCCCCATTTCACGGCCTCTAAAATCTTCCATGGCTGCATGACCGCATTGGTAAATGCCAGGAGGGTCTTGACTTACATGACAATAAAGTGCTTGTTTTTTTTGTTCTTGGGTTTCTGAAATATCTACATAGTCGGTGGGATGGAAAATAAAAGTTTGCTCACCGGTACATACTTCAAAAAAGTATAAAAGAAATTTCTTGCCTAGTCTTACCCAGGCTTGTATGCCTAGTAAACTTGCAATTTGATGGTCTTTATGAATGTCTAAAGGCCAGTGGGTAAAAACAATATCTGGATTTTCGTTGGCAATGATTGTTTTAATTTTCTCCACCCATTCATTATTCATAATACTATCTCCATCTATCTGACCTGCAAAAATGTATTTAGTATCTAAGATTTTACAAGCAGCAATAGCTTCCGCTTTTCTAATACTTGCGGCTTTATCATGTGAAGTGCCCGGTATGCCCGCTTCTCCAGTGGTTAAATATATTATGGTTACCTCATGTCCTGCCTTTCTTAATTTGGCTAAAGTACCACCACAGCCGCTTTCAGGGTCATCGGGGTGGCCCCCAAGACAAACAATTTTTTTCTTATTTATATTATCTACTGGAGCGGCCTGTAATAAATTAGGTAAACTTAAAGCACCAATAGAGGCGCCGGCTTGCTTCATAAAATTTCTTCTTGAGTTTGTCATTGTATACTAGTTTAATTATTGCTGCAGCTTATCTACCTTATCTAAAAAGGCTTTCAATGTAGCAAGGTAGTCTTCTTTATTATCCTGCATCGTAGCATGACCAGCATTTTTTATCATTTTAAATTCCGAGCCAGGAATCATCGTTTGAAAATTTTGAATAGTGCTTGGCCTTGCTTCATCAAATTCGCCTGCTACTAATAATGTTGGCACTTTAATGGTAGGAAGAAAAGCTAAACGATCATACTTTAATAAATTCCCGGTAGCAGTGAACTCACTAGGCCCCCACATAAATTCATATACATTAGAGCCTGAAAATAATTTAGCAGTATCGGCCTGTCCTTTAGTTCTCTGCGTTCTTCTTAAAAAGTTTTTATAATAAAGGGTTACTGCATCTTGATAAGAGGAGTTATCATAAGTTTTATTTTTTTCGTTAACTCTAATATTTTTTTGAATAGAGTCGGGCAGAGAAGCAATTAAGGTATCTGCATCCTTGGTCCAGCTTTCGGTACTAAATAAAGGGCTACTAAATATAATTGACTTTATATGCTTCGGGTATTTAATATAATAATCTATACCAAGCATAGTGCCCCAAGAGTGGCCGTATAAGTAAAAATTTTCAAGTTTTAAAGCTGTTCTAATTTGCTCAAGTTGTTCTACATAATTTTCGATGGTCATTAAAGAAGTATCAGTAATTCTTGTAGACCTGCCACAGCCTAGTTGGTCTATGAAAATAATGGGTCGGTCATTGCTTAGTTCCTTTAAATTCTCTAAGCCATAACTAGAAGAGCCTGGGCCGCCATGAAGTAAAAGTAGTGCAGGCTTTTTGCCTGTGCCATTAATACGAAACCAAACTTTACCGCCTTTTACGTCTATAAAACCCTCCTTAGGACTCGTTGAGCTATTACTACAGCTTATTATAAGGCTATAAAAAAATGTTAAGATTAAAAAGGGTATAAAAACTTTTGTTTTCATGGCGAAGAATTTTTTATAATTTTGAGCTATAATAAATGATACTAATAATTTATTTTCAATTCAATTAAAACCTATGAGTAAATTTAAATTATTCCTAACATTTCTACTTATTTCTATTTTCTTTTTTGCATGCATTAAAATGGAAGATACAACTATTCAACCTAAGAAAGAATCTCCTGCCCCACCTACAAGAACTACTTAAGACACTTTCCGCCATTTGAATATAATCTAGTTATTGCTTTGTTCAATCTATGAGTTTTGTCATAATGTCTTCTAAATAATTGATTCCTATATTTTTAAACTACATATGAAAGTTATAATAAATGGATCACTTAATGTAAATAATAGTGGAGGAACTATAGTGGGAACTAGCACTACCTCTGTTTTAGGGACTGCGGCTAACTGGTCAAAGTTTACATCCACAATTTTAACGGATGCAACTTTATCCACAGCGAGCACTTATGAAATTACTTTTTCAGGGGGTTCTGGCACATTTTATTTAGACTGCATACAGTTTGAAAAGAGTCCTACAGCAACAGACTACTTTGATGGTTCTTTACCTACAGACTTTGGGGCGGTATGGGAAGGAACAGAAAATAACTCTTATTCTCACCTTTACCCAAATAAACCTCAAAAGGTTCAACGCTTGGGTAAGACCTTAGTGGACTGGATACCTGCCAATACCTTCTGGCGCTTGCGTACATACGACGGAGTGGAGTACACCACCACAACCGTGTAGTATCGGGGTCATGACTAC
>RFVO01000083.1 GCA_009928005.1 Chitinophagia bacterium
GTATCGAAGCGAGAAATACGAAAGCAGTTCTAGAAATCCGGTAGTCGAGTTTGGTGATTCGATTGAGGGCGATCTCAAGCGCCGAGATTTTACTGTCAATGCAATGGCGATTGAATTAACCGGAGCATCACCAATTTTTATTCTTCTCTTAAAGCCTTGCCCGTTAAATGTATAAAAACGTCTTCTAGGTTTGCCTTTTTTACTTCTTTCACTTTTTCAAATCCAGTTTCCACTAATTCATCAATTAAATGATTCGGTGTATTAATGGCTATTATTTTACCACTATCAATAATGGCTACCCTATCACACAATACTTCTGCCTCATCCATATAATGCGTGGTAATAATTACAGTGGTTCCATTGTTTCTAATTTCTTTAATTAAATCCCAAAGGTTTCTTCTTGCTTGCGGGTCTAAACCCGTTGTAGGTTCATCTAAGAAAATAATTTTAGGTTTATTGATTAAGGTAGTAGCAATTGAAAATCTTTGTTTTTGTCCCCCACTTAATTCTTTAAATTTTGCTTTGGCCTTATCCTGTAAATTTACTTTTTGTAAAAGTGAATCTGCATTCATTTCATTTTGGTAAAGTCCTACAAATAAACGTATAAGTTCAGTTAAATTTAAATTTGGGTAAAATCCAGCAGTTTGTAATTGTACGCCAATCATTTTTTTAATAGACTCGGGTGACTTATCTAAATCAAAACCATTAACTATTACTGTCCCACTTGTTTTTTCTCTTAAAGTTTCAATAATCTCGAGGGTGGTCGATTTTCCAGCACCATTGGGGCCTAACAATCCAAAAATTTCACCTTCTTTTACTTCAAAGCTAATACCCTTTACAGCATGAAAATCACCATAGGATTTTACGAGCTCTTGTACTGTAATAATGGGCTGTGCTGACATCTTAGCTTGATTATTGACTTAATTGATTTATTAGCAAATTTAATCTCTTTTCAGCGCTATGCAAAATGAAAACTTGTCCAAGAACCTTATCTTTGCAAAAAAGATAGTAAAATGAAATTAGGCATTTTAGGAGGGGGTCAATTAGGTCGTATGTTATTGCAAGCAGCTTCCAACTACGATGTAATTACCTATGTACTAGAAAATGATGCCAGTTGTCCAGCCGCTCATTTATGCCATCACTTTACTTTAGGTAATATACAAGACTTTGATGCGGTATATAATTTCGGTAAAGGCTTAGACTCCATTACCATAGAAATTGAAGCAGTCAATGTAGATGCTTTAGAAAAATTGGAAGCCGAGGGTGTAAAAGTGTATCCAACACCCAGCGCCATTCGTACCATTAAAAATAAAATTTTACAGAAGCAATTTTATAAGGAAAATGAAATTCCTACTGCCCCTTTTGTCATCACAGAAAATAAATCCGATTTACTAAATCATATTTCTTTTCTACCTGCAGTGCATAAAATGGCTGAAGGAGGATACGATGGTAAGGGTGTTCAAATTATACATAGCGAAAAAGAAATTGAAGTAGGTTTTAATGTTCCTTCTGTATTAGAACAAAAAATAAAAATTGCTACAGAAATAGCTTTAATTGTAGGTATGAATGTAAAAGGAGAAACCATCATTTATCCTCCAGCTGAAATGATCTTCGATTCAGTATATAATTTATTGGACTATCAATTAAGCCCTGCCAAATTAGAAGAAAAAGTTTTATGGAAAGCCCAGGCCATAGCTAGAAAAATAGTAAAAGGTTTAAAGAGCCCAGGTTTATTTGCTATTGAATTATTTATAGATAATAATGAAGAAGTTTGGGTAAACGAAACAGCCCCTCGTGTTCATAATAGTGGGCATCACACTATTGAAGCCAATTTTAGTAGTCAGTACGATATGTTACTTAGAATTTTATTAGATTATCCTTTAGGGAATACAGAGGCAATTTTACCTTCAGCCATTGTAAATATTATTGGCAGCGAAGGCCATAGCGGTAATGTTTATTATGAGGGATTAGAAGAAGTATTAAAAATGGATAATGTATTTGTACATATTTATGGTAAAAAACAAACCAAGCCAGGAAGAAAAATGGGTCATGTAACCATTATTAGTAAAGACTACCAAGACCTCACGCATAAAGCGAATAAGATTAAGCATACGCTGAAAGCAATCACTAGACCTTAGGTTTAAGAATGGTCTTTTTAACTTGTAAATTTTTAAAGTAGCCCACCCCTATTATACTTTTCAATTGTAGCCCTGGAGATTTTTTTAGTGGGCCAAAGATTTTAATTTTATCATCGTACATTAAATCCAAACTATAAGTAGCCGAGAAATTCTTATTAATTTTAAATGTAAACATGTTGGTCATGTATAAATTAATATTCTCAGGCTTTTCATAATAATTAGAGAAAAAATCGGCACGACCTTTATAGGTAATATTTGGCGCTATGGTATTACTATAATTCACCGTTACAAATAAACCCGTTTCTCTATTTATTTTTTTACCGACAGGCACGCCATAACTACCTAAGTTAGAAAGTCTAGTATTTAATAATAAAGTAGTTCTAGAGGTTAATGGAGAAAAGAAAACGGAAAAAGTATTATTAGGTTTAAAATCCAATCCTGCTGATAAAATAATATAAGCTGGAGATAAAAAAGATGAAGTAAAGTTTGAATTCGTTCCGCTGTAACTATAACCATCAAATAATTGAGAACGGAAATTGAATAACCCTGTCAAATACCACATACCTATTGTATCAATGCGGTAACCATATTTACTAAGTACATCAATTCTATCATCATTTTTTCTACCTCCTAAACTAGTGGATTGTACAAAACCTAAATTCAAGTCTAAATTATTATCCCAACTTTGACGAGGCTTTTGGAAATAAGCAAAATAATTAAAATAGCTATTAATAGACATATTAAAATTATCTCCCCCTGCTGCCCAGTTACTTAAAGAGCTTTGTGATAAATTAAAATTATACATGCCCCCTTTTTTCCAATTATAATAACTCGTGTCGCTATCTTTTTTAATAGTCCTAGATGTTTCTGATCTGAGTTTAGCCACAGCTACATTTTGAGCAAATAACGCCTGCACACACATAAATAGTAAAAACGTAAGCAGACTTTTTCGCATGAAAATCAATATTTTTTCAAATATAGGAAGCCTTTGATAAATCATTGATTTCTAATTATATATAAATTATTAACACATATGAGAGAAAGCATAAGTAAGGGTTTCATTATCAAATAATTAGAAGTTATGGCTGACAAGTTGACACATTCTACTTTTTTAACTAAATTTGCGTTTTAAACCAATTTGAATGGAATTATTCACCACGGCTTCCAAAGAGCATGATGTTAAAGTGCCTTTTACTAAGTTCTTTCTGATAGAAAGCTATGGCTGTGCTATGAATTTTGCGGACAGTGAAGTGGTGGCATCTATTTTAGAAAAAAATGGATATGGCAGTACCCGTAATTTGGAAATGGCGGATTTAATTTTAATCAATACTTGTTCTATTAGAGAGAAGGCAGAACTTACTGTACGAAAAAGATTAACCGAGTTTAGAAAATACAAAGAACAAAAGCCAGGCATGTTAGTAGGTGTTTTGGGTTGTATGGCTGAAAGATTAAAATCAAAACTTTTAGAAGAAGAAAAATTAGTAGACATAGTAGTAGGCCCCGATGCTTATCGAACCCTACCCGATTTAATTATAGAGGCGGGCACTGGACAAAAAGCGGTGAATGTTTTATTAAGTAGAGAAGAAACCTATTCAGACATTTCTCCTGTTAGATTAGATAGCAATGGCATTAGCGGATTTGTATCCATTATGCGTGGCTGTAATAATATGTGTAGTTTTTGTGTTGTTCCTTTTACTAGAGGACGTGAAAGAAGTAGAGATGCCTATTCTATTGTTGCTGAATGCAAAGATTTATTTGAAAAAGGTTATAAAGAAATAACTCTACTTGGACAAAATGTAGATAGTTATTATTGGACAAACCCTGAAACCAATTCACAGGTAACTTTTGCAATGTTATTAGAAAATGTTGCTTTAATAAGCCCTTTACTAAGAGTGCGTTTTAGTACATCACATCCTAAAGATATTACTGACGAAGTTCTATTTACTATGATGAAGTACAATAATATTTGTAAATATATTCATCTTCCTGTTCAAAGTGGTAGCACAAGAGTATTACAATTAATGAACCGTACGTATACTCGTGAATGGTACCTTGCTAAAGTAGCTCGAATTAAAGAATTAATGCCGGAATGTAGTATCTCAGCCGATATCATTGCAGGTTTTTGCACTGAAACAGAAGAAGACCATCAAGATACAATTAGCATTATGCAATTAGCAAAATTCGACTATGCCTATATGTATTTTTATTCTGAACGTCCAGGCACATTAGCAGAGAAAAGATATGAAGACGATGTTCCACTAGAGGTAAAGAAAAGAAGACTACAAGAAATTGTAGACATTCAATGGCATTTATCAAATGAGAGTAATAAAAAAGAATTAGGAAATACATACGAAATCTTAATTGAAGGGAATAGCAAGAAAAGTGATAAAGAATGGATGGGAAGAACCAGTCAAAACAAAGTGGTAGTATTTCCAAAATCAATGCAAGGACAAACAAAATCTTTACAAAAAGGGGATTATGTTAATATTCTTATTACTGCATATACAAAAGGTACTTTAATTGGAACTATAAAATAAATAAGATGGACTTACAAGCTTTAAAAAATAGATTTAATATTATAGGCAATACTCCTGCTCTCAATCATGCCTTAAATACTGCTGAACAAGTTGCAGCTACCGACTTAACCGTATTAATTGTGGGTGAAAGCGGAGTGGGTAAAGAAGTTTTCTCTCAAATTATACATAGCTTATCTGCCAGAAAACACAACCCTTTTATTGCAGTAAACTGCGGTGCTATTCCAGAAGGCACTATTGACTCTGAATTATTTGGACATGAAAAGGGTTCCTTCACAGGTGCAGTTGATAGTAGAAAGGGTTATTTTGAAACCGTAAGTGGTGGTACTATATTTTTAGATGAAATTGGCGAATTACCATTAGGCACACAGGCTCGTTTATTACGTGTTTTAGAAACGGGTGAATTTATAAGAGTAGGCTCATCTAAAGTGCAGAAATCGGATGTAAGAGTAATTGCTGCTACCAATAGAGAGCTTTTAGAATATACACAGAAAGGAAAATTTAGAGAAGACTTATATTATCGATTAAATACTGTTCCTATTCGCGTTCCTTCTCTAAGAGATCGCAAAGAGGATATTCCTTTGTTATTTAGAAAATTTGTAGTAGACTTTGCTGAGAAATATAAAACCAAACCCATTTTTTTAGATGAAGAGGCTAGAGAATTACTTACTAAATATAGTTGGCCTGGTAATGTAAGAGAATTAAAAAATATTGCAGAGCAAATTTCAGTACTACGCAAATCTGATAATATTAATAGTGAAACCTTAGCGGGTTTTTTACCTCAGCATAAAATGCAAAATATGCCAATGGTTACAGGTGGCACCCCTGTTGGTGAATTTGCCAATGAAAGAGAAATTTTATACAAGCTTTTCTTTGATATGAAAAAGGATGTCAATGAATTAAAGAAAATGTTTTTAGAAATATTACAAAACCCTACAATTGCAGGTCAATCTGCCAGTTTCAATAAAGAATCTTTAATCAGTGAATTAAAAGAAGATATTATGCCAAGCAGCCCTGCACATGTTAGCGCTGCTAATATTCAACCTACTGTTCATTTGAATCACCCCCAGCCCATTATTATTGACAATGAATCTAATAGCCATTATGAGGTGGATGAATCTTTGAATATTATGGATAAGGAAAAAGAACTAATTTTAAAGGCGCTTAAGAAACATAGAGGCAGAAGAAAAGATGCTTCTACCGACTTAGGTATTAGCGAAAGAACTTTATATCGAAAAATTAAAGAATACAACATTGAAGAGTAAGCCATTAAAATATATTTTACACTTTCTTTTTTGCACAATAATTATAAGTGGTTGTGGTATTTATAGTTTTAGAGATGCTGTAATTCCAGATAATATCAAAACCATCAAAATTGGTTTCGTAGAAAATAAAGCGAGGTATGTAAATCCGCAATTAGCTCCGCTACTCACAGACAAGTTGCAACAAAAAATAATGAGTCAAACAAAGTTGACTAGAACCAATAACGACGATGCGCATTATCAAATATTTGCAACTATTACCAATTACGATCCTTCTCAAACAGTTGGAGTAAGTGCACAACAAGCAAGTACCAACCGATTAACGGTAACCGTTCATGTGCTCTTAAAAAAGACTTTGGATAATAAAGAACAAGAATTTGATGTCACAAGAAATTTTGATTTTTCTGCTACCCTTACTTTAAATCAAGCAGAGGGACAATTGATGGATGATATCATTAGAAATATTACAGACGATATCTTTAATCAAATTTTTTCAAACTGGTAAGTATGACTTCAACCCTGGAGAATAAAATATTAGCTCAATGGACTGGTCATGGCAGTTTAGAATCTATTGAAACAGCTGCCTTAGAAAAATGGGTACAAACACATCCTTATAGTGCTAGCTTACAATTTCTATTAGCTAAAAAATATGCATTAATTGGTTCGCCTTTATTTCAAGAACAAGTGCAAAAAACAACTAGCTACTTTCCAACTGCCTTGCATTTGCATCAGATTTTACAAGACAAAGAGGAAGATATCATTGCAGCTCCCTTGGAAGATAAAGTAACTACCCTCATTTCAGAACAATTTGCACAATTTAAAGAACCTATAGAAACTATAGAATTGGCATATGAGGCAGAAATAGCTATGGCCGCGAAAGCCGACTATTTTGCTGCTCAAGGAATTGAAATAGACCTTACTAAGATCCCTCAGGACAAATTCACACAACAATTAAGGAGTTTTACCGCTTGGTTAAAGGTTTTAAAGCAAAAAGAAGGTATTCCAGTAATGGAGGAAATGGCAGAGGAAAACGAGAAGGAAATTGCTGCAATTGCTGAAAAAGCCAATACCACAGCCGATGTTATCACTGAAGCCATGGCAGAAATATGGGTAAAACAAGGCAATAAGCGTAAAGCCATCGACATCTATTCAAAATTAAGTTTTATTTTTCCTGAAAAATCCGTTTATTTTGCGTCTAGAATTGAACAATTAAAACAAAAGAAATGATTACACTTTACTTAATATTGATTATTGTAGCTTGTTTTGGCCTTGGATTTATGGTCTTAATTCAAAATCCAAAAGGTGGCGGTTTAAATGCGAATGTTGGCGGCCTTACCAATAATTTTATGGGCGTTAAGCAAACAACAGATGTACTAGAAAAAGGCACTTGGATTTTTGCTGCTGTAATTGCTATATTAGCCATGACTTCTACCTTATTCTTAAAATCTGGTGGCAGTTCATCAGATAAAGGCTTATTAAACAAAGTAAATACTTCAATTACGGCTCCTGCAACAGTTCCAGTGCAACAAGCAGCCCCTGCTCCTGCACCAGCTTCTATTCCATCTG
>RFVO01000084.1 GCA_009928005.1 Chitinophagia bacterium
ATTCTTCTTTGTTGTCATAAAATTCACCTGCAATTAATAATTTAATATTAGCCGCTTTTATACGAGAGTCGTTCATAGCTTCTAATAATAAGTCCAAACCTTTATATTTTCGAATAAAGCCAAAGAATAAAATAATTTTTTCATTGACAGGTAAACCTAAATAATTACGTGCTTCTTCTTTATAAACAATGTCACCGAAATTATCATAAATAGGGTGTACTATATTAATAGAAGACTTCTGGGTAAAAGTTTTCAAATCTTGATTTACTTTTTCACTCATAGTAATAAAACGGTGAATAGAGGAAAAGAAATACTTGGTTAATAATGAATCGCCCAGTCTTTTCTCATGAGGTATGACATTATCAGCTATGCAAATAATTTGAGTGAATTTATTTCGGTTTACTATTCTTAATATTGTACCTAAGCAAGGCCCAAAAAAAGGCATCCAAAAACGAACAACAATAAAATCAGGTTTTAATTTCCTAAGTTCATTTCCCACTTTCAACCAATTCAATGGATTAATAGAATTAATACATGCTTTGATATTTAAATCAATAGGTGCGGGTTCTTTTGATAATTGCGTAGAACCTGGAAATAAGAAATTGGGATATTGTAAATTGAATGTATAAATTGTAGTATCAAACCCTTCTTCCATAAATTGTTTAGCTAATCGCTCATTAAAAGTGGCTAATCCTCCTGCTCTTAATGGCCAAGCAGATCCTATAATAATCACTTTCTTATTCATTTGAAAAGATTATTAATTAGCTATTGAAACCAAGTTTATCTTCAATTAAATAGGTATTTCTATCAACCGCACTACGATTTACTAATTCTGCAATAAAACCAGCTAAAAATAATTGAACACCTATAATCATAGACACTAAGGCAATATAAAAGGCAGGCTTGTTGGTAACTGAAAAATCTGGGTTCATGAATTTATCAAAAACGATATTACCAAAAGAAACTAAACCAATTAAGAAAAATAAACTGCCTATTAATCCAAAAAATTGCATAGGCTTTTTACCAAACTTAGATAAAAACTGAATGGTCATTAAGTCTAAAAATCCATTTACAAAACGCTCCCAACCAAATTTAGTTGTGCCATATTTTCTAGCTTGGTGAACTACTACTTTCTCTCCAATTTTACTAAAGCCTGCCCACTTAGCTAAAATAGGAATATAGCGGTGCATCTCCCCAAATACTTCAATACTTTTTATAACTTTTAATTGATAGGCCTTGATACCGCAATTAAAATCGTGTAAAATTATACCAGAACTTCTTCTAGCTACAGCATTATAAATTTTTGATGGAATATTCTTTGTGAATGTATTATCATATCTTTTTTTCTTCCATCCACTTACTAAATGATAACCTTCTTTTGTAATCATATCATAAAATTCAGGAATCTCATCAGGTGAATCTTGTAAGTCGGCATCCATGGTTACTACAATATCCCCTTTGGCCATTTTAAAGCCTTCATTCAATGCTGCAGACTTTCCATAATTGCGTTGAAATTTGATACCTTTTAAAGAAGGGTAGGTTGTTCTTAAAGTTTGAATTGTATTCCAGCTATTGTCCTTGCTACCATCATCTACCATTATTACTTCGTATGAATAATTATTAGCTTGCATTACTCGGTCTATCCACTGCATTAATTCAGGCAATGATTCGGCTTCGTTAAATAAAGGTATAACTACAGAAATTTGCATAATATAAATTAAGAAGCAGGATTAGAAAAAGGATCAATAGTATTCTTTTTAGCAACACCAGCGCCTATTAGTGATGCTATAGCGCCTGTAAAACCAGTACCTAAAATAGTACCGCCTATGGCAAATGGCACAAAGAATTTTTTAGTCATACTCATAGCTTGCTCTATCATCTCATCTGTCATTTTAGGATTCTCTAGCATTTTCTTTCTAGAAATTTCTAAAATCATATCAATCATATCTGGAAATAAAACTTTAAAAGAGAGCACTGCATAAGCAGTGGTAATAACAATAAGCACAGCAGTGGTTTTAAAACCATGTGCAAATAAATTACCAAAAGTTACATTATTATTATTTTGATTAGCGTAAAGTATGTTGCCATAAATTATGCCTCCCATTACCACAGCCGTACTTACCCAGTTTAACCAGCTGTATTCAAATAAATTAAAAACATACATGACTACACTAAATACAATTGAGAAAGCACTTAATATTAAGCCTTTCACAATATGTGTAGTTATTGGAGAATTTGAATTATCTATAGTTCTCATAATTTTATCATTAGTTTTTATTTATTGACATTTCCCCTTTTACATAAGTTCCTACAACTTTTCCTTTTAAAGTAATGTCCCAGAAAGGAGAATTTGCAGATTTACTTTTCGAATGATTTTTTGATAAGTTCGTAGATTCATGCGTGCTGAAAATTGTTAATTCAGCTTCTGCACCTTCTGCAATAGTCGCTGAAGAAAGTCCGAAGATATTTCTTGCACTACTTGAAAACAATTCGGACAATTTTGATTCAGAAAGAGAAGGTATAGAATGTTTCACAGCGGCAAAACTTGTTTCTATAGAAGCTATACCTGCTTTAGCATTTTCAAATTCAATCGTTTTACCATCCCAATCCTGAGGCATATGATGTGAACTAATACAATCTACTGTACCATTTTCAACAGCACTAATTAAAGCCTTTTGATCTTCTTTAGTTCTAAGAGGAGGGAATACTTTTAATAAAGTATCATAATCTTTTAAATCTTCTTCTGTAAAGAATAAATGATAAGGCGTTACACTACAAGTAATTTGAAGCCCTTCTTTTTTAGCTGCAGCTATTAAAGCAATTCCTTTAGCAGTGCTAACTCCAGTGATATGTAATTTTGAACTTGTATATTTTAGTAACTCAATATCTCTTTGAATAATTAATTCTTCTGCAATGGCGGGTATACCGGGTAGTCCTAATCTTGTAGATAAAATTCCTTCATTCATTAATCCTAAACTGCCAAGGCTTTTATCGATAGGCATTTGAATAACCACACCTTCAAAAGCTTTTACGTATTGTAAACCTTTTAAAAATAGTAGGGTAGACTGAACTGGATATAAACCATCACTGAAGGCAACAGCACCATTGCTGTGCATGTCAATCATTTCAGCTAAATCTTTGCCTTCTAATTTTTTTGAAAGTGCACCAATAGGTAAGATATGAATAGGTAAATCTTGACTATGTTGCTTTATATAAGTCACTTGAGACTTTGTATCTATAACGGGTTGTGTATTAGGAATTACAAAAACGGTAGTGAAACCTCCATGCTTAGCAGCTTCTGCACCAGAGTGTAAAGTTTCTCTATGTTCCATTCCAGGATCACAAAAATGTACAAAGGGATCTACAAAACCGGGGCTTACAAAACAGTTCTTTAATTCTATGATTTTATCAGCTTTGCCTTTGTATTTATCTGAAATAGAAATAATTTGATGATCTTGAAGAAGAATATCTTTAACCAAGTCATTAAAAGGCGACTTTGTATCTGCAATTTTGACTTGTCGTAGAAGAATTGTCATCGTGCCTTTATAATTTTGATGCAATATACCCCGATTTTTCTATTTAGGCTTATATTTGCCCCCCGAATCCTGTGATTTTAGACTCAAAATCAGCTCAATAGCTTGAATTTCAGTGAAACTTGGGACTAGTTTATATAATCTTCGGGTGGTAGCGCAGTCCGGTAGCGTACACGTCTGGGGGGCGTGTGGTCGCAGGTTCAAATCCTGTTCACCCGACCAAAAAAGAAAACAGCAGCCTCAACGCAAGTTGAGGCTGAATTATTTCCAAGAACGAGCAAATCAAGCTCACTTGAATTTGTGAGTGAATGGAAATAATAGGTAGCCTATTGAATTAAATGAAATAGGCTACTGTTTTTATGCTTTTGCACTGAGGGTAAAGAGGAAGCCGGAGCGAAGCGACGGCCATCCTCTTTACTATATTTGTAAAATATTCCTACTCCTTACTCATCTTACCATCATTTAAAAGTACATTCCTAGGATCTAGTTCCAATTTCTCAGGCGAACTCGCTAAAGGAAAACTAAAAACCTGGTCTTTCTCTTTCAAATTTATAATAAGAATAGATGGTGTAGTAGCACCTTTTTTATAATATCCAATTTCAACAGGAACATTAAATAAAAAATTTTGCGCTTGATGTAACTGTACATTTATTTTCTTAGCACTTGCATCATATTTCCAACTAGCATTAATAGTAGGGTTAACAGGCTGATACAACCACTGCTTAAAAAATAATTTTAAATCCTTACCTGAAACTTTTTCCATTTCTGCTCTAAATTCGTCGGTCGTAGTATTGGCATTAAAATACTTTGTATAATAATTTTGAATTCCTTTTTTGAAATTGGCATCACCTATTAAATTTCTAAGCATATGTAATACCCAAGCACCTTTTTGATAAGTAATACCACTAGTAACTTGTTCTTTTTCTGCAGTTCTTTCACTTACAATACTAAAATCAGGTAATTTAGTTGACAAATCATAAACAGTTTTTCTTGCTTTAATTATGCCTTTATTATATTCTTGTTTACCATATTCATTTTCGATAAATAATAAAGTAAAGAAAGTTGCAAAGCCTTCACTTAACCAAGCATCGTTCCAAGTGGTTTCAGTAACAGCATTCCCAAACCATTGATGTGCAATTTCATGAATCACCACATTTCTGGTTCTATCATCTCT
The DNA here is from genome assembly GCA_009928005.1 of Chitinophagia bacterium. Classification (GTDB taxonomy): domain Bacteria; phylum Bacteroidota; class Bacteroidia; order Chitinophagales; family Chitinophagaceae; genus Sediminibacterium. The sequence goes on from RFVO01000084.1 coordinate 4,708, forward strand.
TTTACCTGTGACTAAATCTTCTCCATAAAAAATTGCTGAAGAAGTTTCCATACCACCATTCACACTAGGGGTTTGAATATTCGCTAATTTCTCATATGCATAAGGGCCTACATAATTTGAATAGAATTCTAAAACCTTTTTTGTGGGCTCATCAAAATCATAAAAGCCTGCCTCTCTATTTTTTGCATATACCCATGTTTGAATTGATTTTCCTTTAAATTCATCAACATATTTAACAGCAAAATCGGCTACACCTAAAACAAATAACCAAGAAGAAACAGGCACTGATTGTTTCCAATGGGTAAGTCTGGTTTGATTACCTAATTCAGATTCTTCTAATAATAAACCATTAGAAACTACTTTATAATGAGAAGGCGCTTTCACAATAAATTCAGAAGTGGCTTTATCATGTGGATGATCAACTATAGGTAGCCAATGTCTTCCTCTATTTGGCCAGTTCTCATTGAAAAAACTACGATCACCTAATTTAGTAGCGCCTATTCTTAAACCATCGTAAGGAACACCATGGTATCGAATGGAAAAAGTGATGGTTTGATTTTTAATGGAAGGAGCTGGCAAATTAATAATAAGTTCATCGTTTTGATGCGTATAGTTCAGCGTAGCATTCGAACTACTAACTGCATCTACCACCATACCTTTATCTTGTCTTTCGCTTGTTTTATTAATAAAGTCAAGACGAAAATTTTGCATACCTGCTTCTTTGAAATTTACTGTAACTAAAGTTGTTCCTGTAATTTCATTGTCAGCGTCAGATAAACTTAAATTAAATACATAATGCTTAACATCTATATTTTTATTAATAGGGTAGGTATCTGCTTTTGATAAAAAAGGTAGAACAAAAAATAAGGCCGTTATAAATAAATTAATAATTCTTTTCATTAGGATAATCGTGTTGTATATTTTATTGAATATTTTTAAATTAAATATCTTATTGTATCGTTACTTTTTTCAAATAATATCCTTTAGCGTCCACTTGAGGAGGCAAGGCGGCATTTACCACAATACCTTCACTAGGAATAATTGTTCGAGTAGTTTGACCATTTGCTGTAATTTCAAAAGGTAAAGGCATAAAGAAATTATTTTGTTTTATTTGGAATTTTTGAAAACCAACTTCTTTAATATTAATGTCTAAAATATTAGTTGTACGTAAAAAGAAATCAAAGAAAGGTTTTAAGTCTTTTCCAGAAGCATTACTAAATAATTTCTCTACATCCATTGTTGTAACAAAATTGTCATAAGTAAACTGAGGGTCGGTAGCTAATTTCTTTAAAGTAGGAAAGAAAATTTCATCTCCAATTAAGTATCTTAAACTATGCATGAAAAAAGATCCTTTACCATAGATATCTCCACCTGAATACACTTCTTCTTCTGTAATCTCATCACCCACTGGAACAATGGCCTTTCTATTTTTTGAATTTCGTCTATGGCCAGCAATAATTTCATCATAAGCGGGCTGACCACCAATTTCTAACATAGCCAAGGCTTCTGCATATGTACCTATACCTTCTTGTATCCACATATGCCCCCAGTCTTTATTGGTAACTTTATTTGCCCACCACTCATGAGCATATTCATGAAATAAGTTATCAGAATATTCTTGACCATTAATAGTTTTATACTTAAACTTATTGTCAAAAGTAATCATGGTTTGATGCTCCATGCCTGAGTTAGGCACTTCTGCAATCCCAATTTTTTCTTTAGACCAAGGGTACTCACCAAAATATTTTTCTAGTATTTGGTTGTCTCTTTTTTTCGTTTCAATTACTTTTTTAGCATGCATTGTATCAACTTCTAAAACATAATATTCAATAGGTACTTTATTACCAAGTATAGTAGTTAATTCGTCTTTATATACTTTGTACTTACCAATATTAAATAAAATACAATAGTTACTAATGGTGTAATTTGTTTTCCAATGATAAGTAGACTTATTTTTCTTAGTGCTTACATTCATTAATAAGCCGGGGCCAGCTACTACCAAATGAGAGGGCACAGTTATTTTTAAATCGGCTCCTTCGTTGGGCTCATCACTAGGATGATCCTTGCAAGGGTAATACATTTTTCCACCTTCTGCTTGTATATTAATAGATACCCAATCATAACCTGCACTATCTTTTTTCCAAGTAAATCCTCCATCCCAAGGTGGTTTAATAGCAACAGGAGGTATACCATTATATTCAATATAAACTTTTTGATTACCTATTTCAAAACCTGTAGATGATGTAATAAATATTTTATCATCGTGTTGGTAAAAGGAGGTAAGCTTATTATTCACTTTAATTTTAGTAACCTTATACAAATGAATTAAATCAAGCAAAATAGTATCTGTTTTTTTAGACAAATTCAAACTTACTTCAGTAGATCCACTTATAGATTGTTTAGCTATATCTACTTCAAGTGCAATGGTATAATGTCTAATATCCATAATAGCTTGCAAGGGTTGTAGTTTCCCGCCAGTAGTTAGGTATAAAATGTCTCTGCTATTAATATTATCATCATTTTGACTGAATGCATGCAAGGTTATTGATGTTAATATAACAATAGTGAACAACTTGAAAATATTTACACTGAACTGCTTTAGTTGAATACTTAATTTCATTTATTTAAATTTTTAGATTATT
>RFVO01000085.1 GCA_009928005.1 Chitinophagia bacterium
TTTTTGTAAATGCAGGAGGGTCCAACATAACCACATCGTATTTTCTACCTTCCTTTCCCCATTTTTTTAATACATCAAATGCATTCATGGCTTCAAATTTCACTATATGATCTAGTTTATTTAAAGCAGCATTTTTATTCGCCTGTGCAACGGCGCTTTCTGAAATGTCAATTCCTAATACCGACTTTGCTCCATAATGAGCGGCATGTATTTCAAAAGTACCTGTATAGGTAAAGGCTCCTAAAACATCGGCACCTTTTACAATTTCTTTTATAGCCCTTCTATTATCTTGTTGGTCTAAAAAATAACCTGTTTTCTGTCCTGATTCAATATTTACATAAAATTGTAAATCATTTTCTTTAATAATAATTTCAGTAGGGAAGGGTTCTGTTAAAAAATCTTTTACTTGTGTGAGACCTTCTAATTCTCTAACAGGTACATCATTTCTTTCGTAAATTCCTTTAGGTGAAAATATTTTTTGAATCGCATCCACAATGGCTGGCTTCCAAATATCAATACCAAGGGATAAGGTTTGTAAAACAAAATAATCATTGAATTTATCTATAATTAATGCAGGTAATCCGTCGGCTTCTCCAAATACCAAACGACAATTTTCGGTATACCCCAATTGTTGTCTATAGTCCCAAGCAGTTTTAATTTTTTCATAGATAAAATTGGCATCAATTTCCTCTCTTTTTCGGGTAAGCAATCTAATAATAATCTGAGAATTGGGGTTAATATAGCCCCTACCTGCTAATTGACCATCAAAGAAGTAAACTTCCACAATATCGCCAGGCTCAATGGGTCCTGCAATACGGTCTACCTCATTATTGTAAATCCAGGGGTGACCTTGGGCAATTCTGGGGTTAATTTTTTTGTTTAAATACACCTTTGTCATGGCACAAATATAGCGCCCAAATGAGTGACAACTTGTGCCTATTTTAGGCCTATTTCTGTCAATTTTGCTCTAATTCTTGATTTGGCAATATTTTTGGGAGATATTTGTAACAATATGAAAACTATGGAAGAAAAAGAAATGGAAAACCTGGATCAAACCATTCCTGCTGAAAATGAAGCTGAAAACAATGAAAACAAGGCTGAAAATAGCCCTGAAACTGCAACTGAATCTCAAGAATCACCTCTTAGTGAATTAGACCAATTAAAGGCCGATTTAACCGAACAAAAGGATAAATATTTGCGTTTAATGGCAGAGTTTGAAAACTTTAGAAGAAGAACTGCAAAGGAAAGATTAGAGTTAATTCAAACAGCTGGCAAGGACGTAATTGTTTCAATGTTGGAAGTATTAGATGACTGCGATAGAGCAGAAAAGCAGTTGAATAGTTCAGATGATATTGCTATACAAAAAGAAGGCATTCAATTAGTTTTTAATAAAGTGAGATCAACTTTACAATCTAAAGGAGTAACGGCAATGGAAAGCTTACACAAGGATTTTAATGTTGAACTACATGAAGCTATTACTGAAATTCTTGTAAAAGATGAAAAGCAAAAAGGAAAAGTAGTTGATGAAATTACAAAAGGTTATTTTTTAAATGATAAAATTATCCGCTTCGCAAAAGTAGTGGTAGGTAAATAAAAATCGAATATGTCAAAAAGAGATTACTACGAGGTATTAGGTGTCACGAAATCTGCGTCAACGGATGAAATAAAAAAAGCATACCGAAAAGTGGCTATGCAATATCATCCTGATCGAAATCCGGGAGATAAAGTTGCAGAAGAAAAATTCAAAGAAGCCGCTTCTGCTTATGAGGTTTTAAGTGATGCAGACAAGAAAGCAAAGTATGATCGATTTGGCCATGCTGCTTTTAGTCAAGGTGCTGGTGGCGGTGGATTTAGTGGTGGCGGAATGGACATGAATGATATTTTTAGTCAATTTGGTGATGTATTTGGTGATGATATGTTTGGTGGATTCTTTGGAGGTGGAGGAAGTCGTTCAAGATCATCAAGATCTAGAGGACAAAGAGGAAGCAACTTAAGAATAAAACTTAAGATGAACTTTGAAGAAATTGCGAATGGCGCAAATAAGCAAGTAAAAGTTAAAAAACATGTTGTATGTAATACTTGCGGAGGCAATGGTGCTAAAGATAAAAATAGCGTTCAAACCTGTGGCACTTGTAATGGTTCGGGTCAAGTAAAAAGAGTCACCAATACGTTTTTAGGACAAATGCAAACAGTAAATACTTGTCCTACATGTAATGGAGAAGGAAATACAGTAACAGCAAAATGTGCACCATGTAAAGGAGAGGGACGTGTATATGGCGAAGAAACCATATCTATAGATATTCCAGGTGGTGTGCAAGATGGAATGCAATTAAGTATGTCTGGTAAAGGTAATGCAGGTGAGAGAGGGGGAAGCTCTGGCGATTTAATTATTATGATTGAAGAAGAAGCACATGAGAGTTTACATCGAGATGGATTAAATGTTTCCTTTGATTTATACATTACCATACCTGATGCGGTATTTGGAACAAGCGTGGAAGTACCTACCATTGATGGTAGAGCCAAAATTAAAATTCCACCAGGTACACAAAGTGGAAAAGTATTCAGATTAAAAGGAAAGGGTTTTCCAGAAGTACAAGGTTATGCAAAAGGTGATCAATTAATTAATGTGAATGTTTGGACACCACAACAAGTGAGTGCAGAGGAAAAAGCATTCTTAGAAAAGATGCAACAAAGTCCTAACTTTCAACCTAAGCCTAGCAAGTAATTTTATTTTAATTGATAGATATCTTTTGAATTTCTGCCCAAGCCATCATAATCAAGGCCATACCCAACTACAAATTTATTTGGTATCTCAAAGCAAGTGTAGTCTACTTTTACAGGAAATTGTAAGGCCTCTTTTTTATTTAATAATACAGCTACTTTAATAGAGGCAGGATTGCTGGAAAGAAGTTGGGGTAAATAGTGGTGTAATGTTTTCCCGGTGTCAATAATATCTTCTAAAATAATAATATCTCTTCCGCTTACATTGGCTTCTAGGCCAATGGCAGTAATAACATTACCAGAAGAAGACATGCCTTTATAAGAGGCCAGTTTAATAAAGCAAACTTCAGCTTCAATGGTTATTTGTTTGAACAAATCGGCTGTAAATAAAAATGAACCATTCAATATAGATAAGAAAATGGGCCTTTTATTAGCATAGTCTTTATTTAATTGATCTGCTAATGCAGTAATTTTTTCTTGAATTTCTTTTTCAACTAAATAAGGTACAAATTCTTTATCTAATATTGTTATACTATTCATAATTAATTATTTTTTTTGCGCTTTATAAAATTAGGTACGCTAATATTTTTTATAAAATCAAGGGGTTTCTTTTTAAGCGAATCTTTAATTTCAATTTTTTTTGTAGTTGTATCGGCAAGTACTTTATTTTTTTTGATAGCTTCTTTATTGGCTGACTTTTCAATGGGAACTATTATAGGTATATTTGTTATTTTAGGTGCATCATTGGTTTTAAATAAAACAAGGGTAGTTCCCACTAATAATGTTTTATCCGTAACACCCGAATTGTAGGCTTGTAAATAATTTAATTGTATCCCTTCGGTTTGACTTATATCATATAAACTTTCACCTGCTGCAACCAAATGTATTTTTTTAGCTATTTCTTTTCTTTTAGGTACTAAGTATAAAATTTGGTCCTTAGTTACAAGGTCTGTTTCTTCTAAATCATTATAGCCATATAATTTGTATAAAGCAATATTATATGTAGTGGCTAATTCTAAAAAGGAACTACCAGCTTTTGCGTAAATAGCTAATAGTTGATTGGCTTTGAATTTTCCTTTAGGATATTCAATGCTAGATGCCTTATTGGGATTATCATTCACCAATTTACTGGTATCTTTTTTATAAATAGCCGAATCTATTTTAAGGGCATTGTCATTAATAGTTTCTGTAGGAATACTTCCAATTCCTTTAATGGCAGTGGGCGCTGTAATTTTTATTGTATCAGAGTCGCTAATTCCTTTTACTCCTGAAAGTTGAATGGTGTCAATGTATTTTGAGTTAATACTATCCTTGACTTTGCTAATACTAGTAATAGAAATAAGGGCAGTAGTATCTTTAATGATAAGGGTGTCTTCTATTTTTTTAAGCGTATAATTTTTAGCGGAATCAGTTGCTAAAATGGGAGCTATATTTTTACTTGTATCTACTTTTTGTATTGGGGTATCCTCATCATCGTAAAAAGCAAGTTCAGGAAAATTGTATTGAGAAAGTTCAAAATCGTTAATGACTTTAAGCAGTTTCTTTGGATAATCTGAAGCAGTAGCATAGCCCGCTTTTTTAAGACCATAAGCCCATGCAGAATCGTCCACTGGATCAAGTTCAAATAAAGGAGCGTAATTAGGTCTATTTTTTAAAAAATTAGAATGGTCGATAAAAGAAGCGTTCGAATTGGGGTAAACTCTAAAACATTCTTGTTTTGCATCGTCGTCTTGATAAGTTGTTTCTCCTTTCCAGTCTGTTTTACATTTAATTCCAAAATGGTTTTTAAAATTTAAAGCTAAATTGCTTTCACCGCTATTAGATTCTATAATGCCTTGTGCTAATGTAATAGAGGCAGGAATGCCTGTTCGTTTCATTTCACTTATGGCAATATCTTTATACTGGTCAATATATATTAAGGTAGCCGTTTTTTGAGCTATGGTGCTTAGGGGGAGAGTAAAAAAGAAGAGTAAAGCAAGCTTGCTTATTTTCATGCTATTATATTTTTCTGATCAAAGTTAAGCCATCTCTTAATGTTAACATCACTTGTTCAGTTTTTTGATCTAAAAGCACATGCTCGTTGAAGGCCTGAATGGCCTTGGCACTTTTGCCTTTAATAGATTCTTCTAGTACATCTCCGTGAAAAAGTACATTATCAACCATAATTATTCCATTCTCATTTAAAAGGGGTAAAACCATATCATAATATTCTATGTAACTTGTTTTATCTGCATCAATAAATACAAGGTCCCATTTTTTATGAAGTGTAGGTATAATTTCTTTGGCATCGCCTATATGTATGTGTATTTGATTTGATCTGGGATTTTTATCAAAGGCAGCTTTTGCTTTTTTTGCATCATCTGCTCTTAATTCAATGGTATGTAATTCGCCACTATTGGTTAAGCCCTCCGCTAAACATAAAGCACTAAAGCCAGTAAAACTGCCAATTTCTAAAATATAGCTAGGGGTAAGTATTTTACTTATAAAACTTAAGAACCCTCCTTGGGTCCAACTACTTTGTAAATGACCATGCTCATGGGTGGCCAAAGTTTCCTCGTATAAGCTCTTTAAATAGCTTGGAGTGGCATTTGAATATGCTTCGGTATAGTTGTTTGCCAATGGGTTAATAAAATCCATGTAGCAAAGGTCTAATTTTTTTCTGTATTTGTTCTTGAAATTAGCCAAAGACCTATAAATGTAATTAGGCCATTGATAATGAGTAACTCTTGGCCAATTCTAAAGCTTCCAAATATAAAGGGCTGCACATAATCAAGTAGTAGGCATATAATAGGGGCTAGGAAACAAGGTATAAACGACCACTTATCTATCAATTTCCTTTTAGTTAGTATACCAAAAGCGAATAAGCCTAATAATGGGCCATAGGTATAAGAGGCAATTTTTAAGAGTAAATCAATAATACTTTTATTATCTATCCATTTAAATACTAGTACTATTATAAAAAACAAAAAGGCAAAACTTAAATGAACTCTTTGTCTAATTTTTTTCTTTTTTGCTTCATCCCACTGTGTATTTCTTTGCATGCCTAATAAGTCAATGCAGAAACTAGACGTTAAGGCTGTAATTGCTCCATCTGCTGAAGGGAATAAAGCCGATATTAATGCTAATATAAAAATAATAGCAATATAGGGAGGCATATGATATAGTGCAATATTTGGAAATAAGTCATCTCCTGTGGCAGTGATATTATTTTGTGCAGCGTATAAATTTAATAAGCCCCCTAAGAATAAAAATAAACTAATAACTAGCAACATTGTGAATCCAATAGTGACCATATTTTTTTGGGCATCTTTCAAAGTCTTTACTGAAATATTCTTTTGCATCATTTCTTGGTCTAAGCCTGTCATGGTAAGTGTAATAAAGGCCCCTCCAATAATCTGTTTCAAGAAAAACGATTTACTATTTACATCTGTGTTAAAAATAGTGGCTATCCCTTTTACTTGCATGGCTTGTAAACCTTCTGCAGCAGATAAATGTAAATTGCTTAAGATATAAATACTACAAATAATTAAACCCATTAACATACCTGATGTTTGTAAGGTATCAGTCCAAACAATGGTTTTTACACCCCCTTCATATGTGTATAATAAAATCATAATTAAGATAACAAGTGTGGTTACCCAAAAGGGTACACCCAAACTATCTAAAATAAATACTTGTAAAATTTTAACTACTAAATAAAGCCTAGCAGTGGCGCCTAAGGTTCTAGATAATACAAAAAAAGAAGACCCCGTTTTGTAGGCGTTAAAACCTAATCTTTGTTCTAAATAATGATATATAGAAGTAAGATTTAGTTTGTAATAAATGGGTAATAAAACATAGGCAATAGTAAGGTAGCCTATTAAATAGCCAAGGGTAATTTGTAAGTAGTGAAAGGAATCTTTACCAACAGCACCTGGGACACTTACAAAGGTAACACCACTTAAAGAAGTGCCAATCATACCAAAGGCCACAAGCATCCAATTGCTATTTTTATTACCTATAAAAAAAGACATATTGTTACTATTCTTTCCAGCAATCTTAGCTACCCCTAATAAGATGCCAAAGTAGATGATTACAAAAATAAAAAGTAAAGTAGCGCTCATAGTCTTGGTTTGAGTTGGCAAAGTAATAAGAATCTTTGAAATTATTAGCTAAATTGCATCTATATTCAAGTTAAAATTTGTTTTTATGCAAATCAAGGCCCTTACTGTTTTCTGTGGTTCAAAATCGGGAAAGAATTCAAGTTTTTTAACAGCAGCATCTGCTTTAGGCCATCTATTAGCTCAAGCAAACATACATTTGGTATATGGGGGAGGCAATAAAGGTTTAATGGGTGCATTGGCAAATGGTTGTCTGGCTCAAGGAGGAAAAGTAATAGGGATCATACCTAAATTATTATTAGAATGGGAAGCGCAACATACTGGCTTATCTGAATTAATTATTACAGAGGACATGCATGATCGAAAAAAAATGCTCTATGAAAAAGGAGATGCAGGATTAGTGCTTCCCGGAGGGATGGGTACTTTAGATGAGCTATTTGAAATGCTCACTTGGAATAATTTAAAAATTCATAATAAGAAAGTTTTTATACTAAATATAGATGGATAC
>RFVO01000086.1 GCA_009928005.1 Chitinophagia bacterium
AAAAGCCTTAAAATTAACCATCGATAAAATCGACAAAGATTATGGAAAAGGTAGTGTGATGATGATGAATGAAAGAAGTCAAGAACCACAAGAAGTAATATCAACAGGCTCAATTGGTTTAGATACTGCACTAGGAATAGGAGGCTTACCTAAAGGAAGAATTATAGAAATATATGGCCCAGAATCTTCAGGAAAAACAACTGTAGCAATACACGTTATTGCAGAAGCACAGAAGAAAGGTGGAATGTGTGCAATTGTTGATGCTGAACATGCTTTTGATAGTGCATATGCAAAAAAATTAGGCGTAGATGTTGATAATTTATTAGTATCCCAACCAGACTATGGAGAACAAGCCTTAGAAATTGCCGATCGTTTAATATTATCGGGTGCAATTGATGTACTAGTTATAGATTCAGTCGCAGCGCTTGTTCCAAAGAGCGAACTAGAAGGTGAAATGGGCGATAGTAAAATGGGTTTACATGCAAGATTAATGTCTCAAGCATTAAGAAAACTAACCGCTACAATTAATAAAACAAATACAATTTGCATTTTTATTAATCAGTTAAGAGAAAAAATAGGAGTCGTTTTTGGAAATCCAGAAACAACCACTGGTGGAAATGCTTTAAAGTTCTATGCTTCTGTAAGATTAGATATTAGAAGAATGGCACAAATAAAAGATGGCGATGAAGCAATAGGAAATAGAGTAAAAGTTAAAGTGGTAAAAAATAAAGTAGCACCACCTTTTAGAGCTGCAGAATTTGAAATAATTTTCGGAGAGGGAATAAGTAAAATAGGTGAAATAATAGATATGGGTGTTGAGTTAGAAATTATTCAAAAAAGTGGAAGTTGGTTTAGTTATGATAACAACAAACTAGGACAGGGTCGCGATTCAGTAAAAACAATTTTACATGACAATCCAGAAATGGCTAATGAAATTGAAGCAAAAATAAGAGCCAAAATTGCAGTAAAAGCAGAAGAGGCTGTTAAATAAAAAGAAAAGAATAATATTAAAGTTTTTGGTTTTTTAGGGTTAGTTAGTATAAACCGCATCAATTATGGTGCGGTTTTTTTATATTTATAAAAAAAAGAGTGATATCTATTTTAAAACTTTTTATTAGAGCTGCGCTCTGGCTTTTTTGCGCAGAAATAAATACAAAGAATAAATATTTATTAAATAGTAGAGGGCCTTTATTAATTATTGCTAACCACCCGAATTCTTTTTTAGACGCAATTATTATAGGCTCTAGATACAATAGAAGAATACATTTTTTAGCAAGAGGCGATGTCTTTACTAAAAGACACCACCGCTTTTTATTAAAGCTTTTAAATATGATTCCCGTGTATCGGATAAGAGAAGGAAAAGAGTTTTTACATCTTAATGAATACACCTTTATAGAATCGGCAAAACTATTAAAAAACAATGAAGCGATTTTAATTTTTATAGAAGGAACTTGTTTAAACACCAATAAACTTCAACCCTTTAAAAAAGGAACTGCAAGAATTTTACAAAGCTGTCATATACAAAATCTTTTCCCCAACATTCATTTAGCAGGCATATCATATAATAATTTTAAGGGCATTGGAAAAAAAGTAAATCTATGCTTTGATATATTCACACAAAATACCCCCATTTTAACCCCAAAAGAAAGGGTCGCGTTTAATAATGCTGTTTTTTTAAAACTATCTTCCTTAATACTTCCTACCGCCCACAAACCCAACCTTAAAAAAAACGCACTTTATTATTTCAATCTACCCCTTTATCGCTTAGTATATAAATTTGTAGATAAAAAAACAAAAGGAACTGTTTTTTTTGACTCTGTTTTGTTTGGAACACTATTTTTCTTATACCCCGTATATCTTATTTTAATAATTATCCTTTTACATTGTATTAACATACCACAACCAATTATTTTTGGTACCTTGGCCTTGTTGTTTTTATTAAGAAATCAAACCATGTCTATTAGCTAATTTTCAAATAAAAATTTATGCCTAATAATATTAGAAAGCTGGAAAAAAGAAAAAAAATTGCACTTATTGCTCACGATAATAAGAAGAGAGATCTTATAGAGTGGGCCGTTTATAATAAAGCTGCGCTTTCTAAACACATTTTAGTGGCCACCGGAACTACAGGGAAATTAGTAGAAGAGGCGCTTGACCAACCCGTAAAAAAATTATTAAGCGGGCCGCTTGGTGGAGACCAACAAATTGGCGCGATGATTGCTACTGGAGATATTGATGTTATCTTTTTCTTCTTTGACCCCATGGAAGCACAGCCACACGATAGCGATGTCAAAGCCTTATTAAGACTTGCGGTGGCCTGGAACCTTCCCATGGCCTGCGACAGAACAACGGCAGACTTTTTAATGACCTCTAGATTCATGCAAGAAGTTTATGAATACAAGCTTCCCGATTACACGCAATATTTAAAAAGAAGCATTTAAATTTATAATTAATAAATATTTATCTATGAAAATTAATTTAAAAACAACATGCATTGTTTTTATTACATTATTTATAATAATCAATAATACCAGCGCACAAAAACCAATACTTGGTTTTAAATCTTCTGAAAAACAAAACAAGATCGAAAAAGATTTTGATGCACAATTAAATGCAGCAAGGGTTGGACAAAACATTAAACTACTTTCTTCCGTTCCACATCACGTGGGCTCAGTAGGTGGAAAATTTGTATCCGATCAAATTGTAAAAATATTTAAAGAAGCGGGTTGGGATACTAAAACAGAAGTATATCAATTAATGTTTCCAATGCCATTAACGCGCGTGCTTGAAATGTCTGGCGCTACTAATTTTAAAGCAAAATTAAAAGAAACACCTCTTAAAGAAGACGCAACCTCAAATCAAGCCGACCAATTACCTACTTATAATTGTTGGAGCGCTGATGGAGATGTTACCGCGAATTTGGTTTTTGTAAACTATGGTTTACCCGAAGACTATGAAACGCTAGCCAAATATGGTATTGATGTAAAAGGAAAAATAGTGATTGCAAAATATGGCCGGAGTTGGAGAGGCATTAAACCAAAAGTAGCACAAGAACACGGGGCAATTGGCTGTTTAATTTATTCCGATCCTATCGACGACGGATATGGTGCCGGCGATGAATACCCAATTGGCTCTTTTAAAAACGACCAAACAGTTCAAAGAGGCTCAATTATGGATATGGTAATTTATCCTGGAGATCCTACCACCCCCAATGTTGCATCCACCGCAACAGCAACAAGGGTAGACCATAACGATGCGGTGAACCTATTAAAAATTCCAGTACTTCCAATTAGTTATGGAGACGCGACACCTTTATTAAAAGATATGGCGGGTCCTGTTGCCCCAAGAAACTGGGGGGGCGGGCTTCCCATTACATATCATATTGGACCAAGTAAATCAACCGTGCATTTAAAATTAGCCTTCGAGTGGAAATTAAGACCAGGTATAAATGTTATTGCTACTATTAAGGGATCTGAACTTCCTGATCAGTGGATTATAAGGGGAAATCACCATGATGGCTGGGTAAATGGTGCTGCAGACCCTATAAGTGGCATGGCTGCAGAATTAGAAGAGGCTATTGCAATCGGAGGATTATTGAAACAAGGGTGGAGACCTAAAAGAACCCTAGTCTATTGTGCTTGGGATGCTGAAGAACCAGGTTTAATGGGTTCTACAGAATGGGTGGAAGACCACGCAGCAGAATTACAAGCAAAAGCGGTTGCCTATATAAATTCAGATGGAAATGAAAGAGGGTTTTTGGGTGCCGAGGGTTCACATGCATTCGCGCCGTTGATTACAGAAATTAGTAAAACGGTTATAGACCCACAAACAGGTGTAACTGTTTTTGAAAGAGCAAAAGCATCAAGAGCAACAAGTGCAAGTACAAGCGCTGCTAAAAAAGAAGCCTTTGCATCTACTAATTATCCATTAGGGGCAATGGGATCCGGTTCAGATTATTCTTCTTTCATACAACACTTGGGCATTCCTTCTTTAAATATTGGATATGGTGGAGAAGGAGAAGGTGGCGAGTATCATTCAATTTATGATTCCTATGATATGTATCGTCGTTTTAAAGACCCAAGTTTTATTTATGGAGTAACACTTGCACAAACAGCAGGAAGAGCCGCACTAAGACTAGCCGATGCAGACGCATTACCTTTTGATTATACGGTGTTACATAATACTATTAAAGGATATATAAACGAGTTAATAAATAATGTAGATCAATTAAGAGAGAAAACGCTTATAGAAAACGAATTAATTAATAAAAAAGCATATGCTTATGCAGCAGATCCTACTGAAGGCCTAATGATACCAACGGTTTTACCCGAAGTTCCCTACATCGATTTTTCTGCTATTTTAAATGCACTATCTAAATTAGAAAAAGCAGCAGCACATGTGGAAGAAATTAAAGCAACAGGAAATACTGTTCAATTAGCCGAATTAAATTCAAAAATATATAAAGCAGAACAAAAATTATTATCAGAAGCGGGGCTTCCACGCAGACCTTGGTTTAAACATACAATTTATGCGCCTGGTTTTTATACAGGCTATGGTGTAAAAACGGTTCCTGGTGTAAGAGAGGCAATCGAACAAAAAAATTGGCCAGAAACTAAAGAACAAATAGTAGAAACCGCGAAAGCCATTGAAAAACTATCTATGTTTTTAGATGCACTATAGCATTTAAATTTGCAAATGCCCTTTCAATTAGAATCTACCTATACCCCGTCGGGCGATCAGCCTACAGCCATTCAAGCACTCACCGACGGGGTGTTGGAGGGCGAGAAGTATCACACACTTTTAGGAGTAACAGGAAGTGGTAAAACATTTACCATCGCCAATCTTATACAAAATGTGCAAAGGCCCACACTTGTATTAACACATAATAAAACATTGGTGGCACAACTTTATGGAGAGTTCAAACAATTTTTTCCTAATAATGCGGTGGGTTATTTTGTTTCTTATTACGACTATTATCAACCCGAAGCTTACTTACCCACATCTGGTGTTTATATTGAAAAAGATTTAAGCATAAACGAAGAGCTTGATAAATTAAGATTACAAGCCACCGCACAATTATTAAGTGGAAGAAGAGATATTATTATTGTAGCCAGTGTGAGTTGTATTTATGGTATGGGAAACCCCACTGAGTATGAAAAAGGGATTATAAGAATTAATGCAGGCATGATTTTGCCAAGACAGGCATTTCTACATGCGCTTGTAAATAGCTTATATCACCGCACTGTTACAGAATTTGATAGAGGTTCGTTTAGGGTGAATGGTGATACGGTTGATATTCGACTGCCTTATGTGGACTATGGATACCGCATTACATTTTTTGGAGATGAAATTGAATCTATTGAAAGTATAGAAGTTGAAAGTGGAAAAAGAATAGAGACAATGGAAAATGCAGCCATCTTTCCCGCTAATTTATATTTAGCACCCAAGGACCTAGTACAAGAAATTATTTATGAAATTCAAGATGAAATGCGCGCGCAAGTGGAGTATTTTAAAAACACAGGTAAGCATATAGAGGCACAAAGAATTAAAGAACGTGTTGAATATGATATTGAAATGATTAGAGAGCTTGGTTATTGTTCGGGTATTGAAAATTATTCTCGTTTTTTTGATAGAAGAAAACCAGGAACAAGACCCTTTTGTTTATTAGATTATTTTCCAAAAGACTTTTTATGTGTAGTTGACGAAAGCCATGTAACCATTCCACAAATTTCTGGAATGTATGGAGGAGATAGAAGTAGAAAAATGAATTTAGTAGAATATGGTTTTAGACTTCCAAGTGCTATTGATAACAGGCCGCTTAATTTTAATGAGTTTGAAAATATGGTGGGGCAGTCTATTTTTGTTAGCGCCACACCGGGAGAATATGAATTAGAAAAAACAGGCGGATTAATTATTGAACAAGTAGTAAGACCCACGGGTTTATTAGATCCTCCGATAGAAGTAAGGCCCACCAAAAATCAAATAGACGATCTATTAGAAGAAATTTCGATGCAGGTTGCAAAAGGCGACCGTGTTTTGGTTACTACCCTTACTAAAAAAATGGCGGAAGAAATGGACCGCTATCTAAGTCGTATTCAAATTAAATCAAAATATATTCATAGCGATATTGACGCACTAGAGCGAGTAGAAATTTTAAGAGAATTAAGATTGGGCGTAATTGATGTCCTTGTGGGTGTTAATTTATTAAGAGAGGGACTTGATTTACCTGAAGTTTCATTAGTAGTTGTATTAGATGCCGATAAAGAAGGTTTTTTAAGAAATGAAAAGTCCTTAACACAAACAGCAGGTAGGGCTGCGAGAAACGTAAACGGACGTGTTATATTTTATGCCGATCAAATTACTAAGAGTATGAGACGCACCATGGATGAAACGGACAGAAGAAGGGCCAAACAAATAAAATATAATGCAGATAATAATATTACCCCCACCACAATTATTAAAAGTATTGAACAGGTAATGGCGCAAAGCGCGGTATTAGAAATTAAAGGTTATACACTTAACAATATAAATATTAAAACAAGTGATGATCTTGAAATGGTTGCGGGTATTTCCAACGAATATAAAACCATCCCACAAATAGAAAAAGCCATTATCCAGACAAAAAAACAAATGGATAAATTTGCTAAGGCATTAGATTTTATGGAAGCCGCTAGATTAAGAGATGAAATGTTTAGACTAGAAGCACAGTTGGAAAAAATGAAAAAAATATAAGATGCAAAATAAATCATATCCAAACTATACAATCCTTTACAATACCTAACAAAATAAGCGCCCTACTCTTAATTGTATTAATTTTATACCCATGTCAACGCTTTTAGAATCTATATATAACGGCTTAGTGCAAACTACTTGGATAGAAGCCATAGCAGTGATATCGGGTATTGTTTCTGTTTGGTATAGTAGAAAAGAAAATATTTTAGTATTTCCTACCGGCCTATTAAACACCACTGTTTATATTTATTTAAGTTTAAAAGGACATTTACTTGGAGAGGCTAGTGTGAATTTATATTATACCATTATGAGCTTGTATGGATGGTATTTATGGACCAGAAAAGATAAAATCAATCAACAGTTTATTTTACAAATAACAAATAGTAATACTAAAGAAAGAATACAACAGTTTTTGTTTTTTGCAGGCGTTTATGCCCTTATTTATTTTGCTTTGGTATATTTAAAACAATCTTTTGCCCCCGAAGCTATTCCTTGGGCAGATGCACTTGCAAGTGCAT
>RFVO01000087.1 GCA_009928005.1 Chitinophagia bacterium
GTTTACCAAATTGAGGTAGATTCTGAAATAGATAAACCATTTGTTGTTAGTCTACGCAACAAATTTCCAGATAAGTGGAAAGAACGATACAGAGACGTAGTAAAAGACTTAGCTGTGTATAACCTTACCATTTCAACCATTGAAGACACTCCTACCCCAATACCCTCTGTTAGGGTTAGAAGAATAAATAAGAAGGACGAAGACAGATACAAAAGACTACTAGGATGAAAAAAATAACACTACCAAAGAATCCTTACAGGGGTCTAAAGATATTCTGTAGAACCTGTAGAATTGACAACCCAAAATGTAACCACTATGACCGACAGTTGTACCGTGTGCGAATCCATATTCCAGGTAACTCAAAAAGTGTCAGAACTAAATTCTTGGAAGCCGAGAACTATAACGATGCGGTGGCAGAATGTGTGGACTTTGAAAGAGAACTAAAATCAAACGGCTACGAGAGAACGATTGTCACCTTCTCAGAAACTTCAACAGATTATAGCATTGGTGACGCCGTAGTAAAATACCGTGAGTACATGTCAGGTGAATCAAAATTTGCGCACTTAAAAAAGAACGTCTCACAAGGACACATTGATGAGTCCGTTAGATACTGCTGGTTGCTGGTTGAAAATGTAGCACTTAGAAAAAACATCAAAAGAACCAGACCAACTGATATTGACATAAATGATGCTTTTTTTGAATTCTTGATTGATATTGAAAATATTGACATGAAGAATCCATTTAGGAAGTATGTACCTAAAGTAGCTACTCCTCCTACTATCGATACAGTCACAGAAGAAGAGTTTAACAGGATATTGGATGCGGTTGATACATTCGACCCAATACAGAAACTTGGCGGTAAAGGTGAGTCTAAAAACAGATATAGACACTACCTAAAAGATGGATTCTACCTCTTCCTGTTAACAGGTGGTAGAAGAGAAGAAGTGGTTGACCTAAAATGGTCAGACATATACAGATTGGACAGTAGCGTAAAAACCTTCATCGTTGAAAACCTAAAAGTAAAACGTATTAAAAAGAATGCGAAGGAATATGTAAAATACTTCCCTATCAACAAAGACCTTGAAGACTACCTAATCTATATGGGCATGGAAGACATGTTAGGTAAAGATGAATACATCCTATACCCTGAAAGGAATATTAGTTCAAAGAGCATCATGGACATTTTGAGCAAGAGTTTTACCTACTACAAAGAAGCTGCTGGAATCACCAAGAACATCAGTTTGAGCAACCTTCGCAAAACATATATCTCTTGGCACAACCAAGTATTGGGTGTTGATACAGGACTTGTTACCAATAGCGCTGACAGGAATGTCTTAAAGAACCATTACATCGACCCTAAAATCATGTCCGCGGTTGAGAAAGCTGCGTTGGAGGTCAGGGTGTTTGGGAAGAAAAAAATTGATTAAAATGCATAGAACCTCACGCAATTCCTCACGCAGAACCTCACGCAAAATAAAAAACCACCTACGAATAAACGTAAGTGGTTCATTTTCAACACTTTCATGTAGCGAGATCGGGATTTGAACCCGAGACCTCAGGGTTATGAATATTTTTTGAAAAAATGAAGGCGTTGATTTATAGTATGTTATGTTTTATAAAAACTGAAATCAACCGATTTGGACCGATTTAAAGGGGTGTTTTCCTCACGCAGAGGAAAAAGGGAATGTAAAAACATTCCCCGTTTGTCTAACATCTATGAGACCCCTTTATTTGGGTAATTTACTAACCCAGTTTAAACCACCCTTCAAATAATTTATCTCCAGATAACTGAAATACTTTTTGATCAACAACTTCATCATTTATTTTTTTTATTAAAGTGATGTACCTTCCTTTCTGCAAAAACTGATTATTTACAAAAACGCTGAATTTAATTTCCCTTGGTTGCTTTAAAAATATTTCTTTCAACCACCTATTCCCACCAAATTCTTTAATCCAAGGTCTTCCATTTTCATCAGTGTATTGTACCTGCCCGAAAGTTTCAAAACTTATTTCAACAATAAGTTCAACCTTAATCAATGGTTGCGTATCCATTATCCTATTATTAGGAAATAGATTATATATGTCTTTAACAGATATGGTTCGGGGGACCATCTTTAATTTTTTAAATCAGCATTGAAATTAGAAAAGAATCATAAATTGAATATTAATTTCAAGTTATCAAAATGTGTTTATTAAGTTTGGATAAAAAAAATCTATTTAATAATTAAAACCTCACGCAATAAAACCCAATGATAGTAAGGGTTTCAAGATAAAATGAATGTTTTCCTCACACAAAAAAGGACCCACGATTTTCGTAAGTCCTTGATTTTCAAGTAGCGAGATCGGGATTTGAACCCGAGACCTCAGGGTTATGAATCCTGTGCTCTAACCAACTGAGCTACCTCGCCGTATGGTTATTACCCCTTTTAAGGGGTGGCAAATTTAGTTAAAATTCTTGATAATTAAGGGTTCACTTTAACGCTAAATACTTGATTTGCTTCAAAATAGCCCTCAAATACATCTCCTTTATGGGTAGGCCCTACTCCTACTGGTGTGCCAGTATATATGAGGTCTCCGGGGTAAATAGTAAAGTACTCTGTTAGGCTTTCTAAAATAGTGGCTAATGGAAATATCATTAAAGAGGAATCTCCGTCTTGTACAATAGCTCCATTTTTATGCAATGAAAAACGAATAGGATTTTCTACAATTGCAGCAGTTAGTGGAGTCCATTTTCCTAATATAGCAGCATCATCAAATGCTTTTGCTTTTTCCCATGGCAATCCTTTTTCTTTTAATTTATTTTGCAAATCTCTGGCAGTAAAATCAATGCCTACCGTAATAGCATCGCAATAGTCTAATACATTGGGCGCCTTTAAATTTTTACCTTCTTTATTTACTCGAAGTACTAATTCACCTTCGAAATGTAAATCGTTGGTGAAAGAAGGAATGGTAAAGTTTTTCCCTTCTGCTAAAACAGCAGTAGAAGGTTTCATAAAAATGACTGGGGAAGTAGGTACTTCATTACCTAGTTCATGCGCATGCGCTACATAATTTCTTCCAATACAAAATATACTCATACCATAATTTTTATTCAGTTATTTCTAATGCGTTAGCAATGGTCATGGTTCTAGATAGTCCAATACTTGCAAATGATTCTATTACTTCTAGGCATTTTACAATTTTACTATCAACAATCTTTTTTTCAGAAGTATTCCATTTACCTAAAACAAAATCAACTTGTTGCCCTTTTTTAAAATCACTACCAATACCAAATCTTAATTTAGGATAAGCATCGGTGCCTAAGGTAAGTTGAATATCTTTTAAGCCATTATGCCCAGCATCGGATCCGCTGGCGCGCAATCTTATCTTGGTAATGGGTAGAGCTAAGTCGTCAACAATGGTTAAAGTGTTTTCTAATTCTACTTTTTCTTTGTCCATCCAATATTTAAATGCCTTACCGCTTAAATTCATAAAAGTGGTGGGCTTAATGCATATAAAAGTTTTGCCTTTCCATTTTACTTTAGCTACATCAGCTAGTCGGTCCGACTTAAAAAAACCTCCTTGCTTCATTACAAATGCATCTAACACATCAAAGCCAATATTATGCCTTGTGTGCGAGTATTCGGGACCAATATTCCCAAGTCCTATGATTAAAAATTTTGACATTCTCTAATTACTGTTCAATTTCAAATTTAAGCAAAAGCAGGCATGTATAATTAAAAATCCCCTCCCGATTACTCGGGAAGGGATTCATTATACTTAGTATATAAGTGCTTATTTCTTCGGAGCAGCTTTTGCAGCAGCAGGTGCAGCAGCGCCAGCAGCAGGTGCAGTAGCAGGTGCAGCAGCGCCAGCAGCAGGTGCAGCTGATTCTTCTTGCTTTAACAAACGAGTTAAAACAACAGAAGCTACTGGTATACGCGGAGGATTCATGATCTCCATATTGGGAGCTTTTACGTCCTGTACACGAATATTCCCATTCAATTCAAGATTAGTAATATCGCATTCGATAAACTCTCTTAAATCTTTAGGTAAAGCTTTTACTTTTAAAGTCTTCATCTTTACAATTAACTTTCCCCCTGCTTTAACACCTGCAGAAGTACCAATCATTTTTAAAGGTAAAGTAGCTACTACTTTTTTGTTGTCTACTAATTCTAATAAGTCTACGTGTAATAAAGTATCGGTTACTTTATCAAATTGCAAATCTTTCAAAATGCATTTGTAAGTTTTTCCTTCTACTGTTACTTGTGCTAACATAAATTCACTTGTGTACACTAAAGACTTAAAAGCCTTTGCAGGAGCATAAAAATTAATCTCCTGAGCACCCCCGTAAATTACACCCAGCACGTTTTCTTGAGAGCGAAGCTGGCGGGCGGCTTTTTTGCCATTTTCGGTCCTCAAGTGGCCTTCGATTGTAATTGTTTTCATTACTGATTTTTTTATTTTATATAAATAATTTGGACGGCGAAGGTATGAAATAATAAAGGAGAAACCAAAGTCTCTCCTTACTATTTCGTTTTAATTGATAACTTATTGATTATTAGCTTCTTGCCTTTAATTGAGAATGTACAAATAGGCTAGTAATACTCTTGTTTTCATAGGCATTTCTAATGGCTATTGCGAACAAATCGGCCACTGTCAAAACCTGTATTTTTTTAGAAGGTTGCATTAAAGGGATTGTATCACATACCACTAATTCCTCTAAAACACTATTCTCTATATTTTCATAAGCCTTTCCACTGAGTACTGGATGGGTAATCATAGCACGAACTGTTTTGGCACCTTTTTCTTTTAAAAGAGCAGCTGCTTTTACTAAGGTTCCTCCTGTATCACAAATATCATCTACAATAACAATGTCTTTCCCTGTTACATCTCCTATAACTACCATACTTGCAATTTCATTAGCACGCTTACGATGTTTATCACAAATAACCATTTCAGCATTGAAATAGTTAGCTACTTCACGCACTCTATTTGTACTTCCAACATCGGGCGCAGCAAAGGCCAAGTTTTGCAATTTTAATTGTTGAATATATGGAATGAAAATGGCAGAGCTGTCTAAATGATCAACTGGTACATCAAAGAACCCTTGAATTTGAGCAGCATGTAAATCCATAGTAATAACACGGTGCGCCCCAGCAGCTTCTAATAAAGTAGCAATTAATTTAGCTCCAATAGCTACCCTTGGTTTATCTTTTCTATCTTGTCTTGCAAAACCATAATAAGGAATGACTGCAATGATTTTATAAGCACTTGCTCTTTTTGCAGCGTCTATCATCATTAATAATTCCATTATATTTTCAGAAGGCGCATAAGTACTTTGTACTAAGAAAACATAATCGCCTCTAATACTTTCTAAAAAAATAGGTTGGAATTCTCCGTCGCTAAATTTTTGAATATTAATTTTTCCAATTGGCACTCCAAAACGCTGCGCAATCTTTTCTGCTAAAGCTTGAGAGCCTGTGCCTGCGAATATTTTTACTGAAGGATTCATGCGGTTTGTTATGCTTCAAAGTTATAATTCTCGTTCCCAAAAATTTAAAAATAACGGCTCTACTTTTCAACATCTAGAGAACTTATACACATAAATTAGGCTTGTGCAGTAGGGCCTCCAAAATTCATAGGAATTTCTACAGGTAGCATATCTGCAATAGTGCCATTAGCAGCTTCATATCTTTCTACATTTTCTACTAAGGCTTTCATAAATCTTTTAGCATGCATTGGGGTTAAGATGACTCTGCTTTTTACTTTACTTTTTGGTGTGCCTGGCATGACATTGACAAAATCAACTACAAATTCGGCATTGCTATGAGTGATGATGGCCAAATTCGCATAAGATCCTTCGGCGATTTCTTCACTAATTTCAATGTTTAAGGGCTGGTTCGGGTTTTGTTCCATACTTTATATTAAGGACACAAAGATACAGGGGATGGAATGTTAAAAAAAAATTACAGCACTGCAATTCACAAGAACTAAATTTGCTACATGTTAGTATTAGATGGTAAAATAGCCGCCGCCGCTGTTAAAGCAACCCTTTTGGAGCAAACTCAGACCCTTAAAGCCGCTGGTAAAAGAATGCCCCATTTAGCTGCCATATTGGTAGGGAATAATGGGGCCAGTGAAACCTATGTGGCAAGTAAAGTTAAAAACTGCGAAGAAACAGGTTTCGGTTCTTCATTATATAGACTAGAAGCCGATGTGGAAGAATCGGTTCTTCTAGCAAAAATTGCAGAACTAAATAAAGACCCTAATTGCGATGGTATTTTAGTTCAACTACCACTTCCTAAACATATTAAAGAATCTAAAGTAATTGAGGCCATTGACCCCACTAAAGATGTCGATGGTTTTCATCCAGTGAATGTAGGAAGGCTTGTACAAGGTTTAAATACCTTTATTCCAGCCACACCTTATGGAATTATTTTAATGCTTGAACATTATAATATTGAAACCAAAGGAAAAAATGCGGTGGTTATTGGGCGCAGTAATATTGTAGGCCGACCAATGAGCATTTTATTAAGTAGCAATATTGCACAAGGCAATTGCACGGTAACAATATGTCATAGTCACACAAAAAATTTAAAAGAAGTTTGTTTAGGCGCTGATATTATTGTAGCTGCTTTAGGTGTGCCTAATTTTTTAACAGGCGATATGATTAAACCAGGAGCCGTTATTATTGATGTAGGCATTACACGCGTTGAAGATACAACAGCTAAAAAAGGTTTTAGAATTAAAGGCGATGTAAATTATGAAGAAGCTTGCACTAAAGCTTCTGCTATTACTCCTGTGCCTGGGGGGGTAGGACTTATGACCATTGCAGGGCTTTTAAAAAATACCATGAAGGCCTACCAAGGTCTTTAAA
>RFVO01000088.1 GCA_009928005.1 Chitinophagia bacterium
TTGCTTAAACTTGCTGACGGATCGTCAGTTGAAGTTAAGCCATTTTATTCTGCAAGAATTCCCTCTACTAAAACTGAAGAAGCATTTGAATGGCTTCGTCAGAATGGTTTTGGGGATTTAATTAAGAACAACGTAACATTAACTTTTGGTCGTAATGAAGATGATGTAGCTAAAAATGTAGTTGCAGATTTACGAAAAAAAGGGCATAATGTGAATCAGACCGAAAAGGTAGAACCAATGACCTTGAAGGCATTTGTTAAAGAACAAATCCAACAAGGTAAGAACGTTCCATCCGATATATTCGGCGTTTACGTTGCAAACAAAACAAAAATAACCACGAAGGAGTAATCATGGTACAAGCACAAACGAAAAATGCTTCAGCAAAAGCTGAAGTCGCAGTAAAGAAAGAAGCTCCACTGCCAGCGATGCTAGATTTAGAAGCAGCATCAGGTCAGGGTTCGGAGTACGTCACGGCTCGTGACACTAAACTTCCAATACTTAAAATCTTATACGCTAATTCAAAAGTATTAGATGAAAGTGATGGAAAATATATTGAGACAGCAAAACAAGGAGACATTTATAATGAGACAACAGGAAGCCTTTACAAAGGTAAAGAAGGTGTAATTGTTGTTCCTTGCCTGTACATCAATACATTTAATGAATGGAAAGATAGAGGAGATAGCCCAGGTCGTCCTGTTGGAATACATACAGATCCGTCTGTAATGGCACAAACTTCCAGAGGAGATGACTTCAAGGATAGATTACCAAATGGTAATTATATAGAAGACACTGGTAATCACTTTGTTTACATATTGGATAAAGATTATAATCCGATTGAGACAGCGTTGATTGCTATGAAGTCTACTCAAAAGAAAAAATCTAAAACTTGGAATTCTATGATTCAAAGTAGAAGACTACAAGGAAAGAAAGGTTTCTTTTGTCCGCCATCATGGGCAACTAGCTATAAATTAACAACAACCAAAGAATCTAATTCTGGCAATAGTTGGTATGGTTGGATTGTAGAGTTTGAATCTTTGGTAAAGTTGATTTTGGCAAAGAAGAATCTCAACAAATTAAACAAGACTCAGAATCAGTTCCGTTCTAATGGAAACAAAGCTATTAGAATTGTTTGAAGGCGATTCTACTCAGCATCTAGAGGTCACCCTAACGGGTGGCCTCGATGAGAGGGGTAAGAAACAAGCCAAGTATACTACTGTGCGTGAGCCAGTAACGGCGGAGCTTTGGAAAAAACATTTAGATGGAGAAGTTATCATTGGGATTAAACCCGAGATAGATGGAAAAACAAAATGGGGTTGTATTGATATGGACCCTAGTAATTATAAAGATTTTAACGAAAAGAAATTTGTAGATATTATTAAACAATATAGTTTACCTTTAGTACCACTTAAATCTAAATCTGGTGGTTTACATTTAATTTTATTTTTAACAGATTGGGCTGATCAGAAAAAAGTAAGAGAAGAATTAGATAAATGGAATGAAAAGTATTTTTTAGCAAAAGAAGTATTTCCTCGTAATAAACATTTAGGAATGCCTTATCATAAGGCAACTAGAACAGTTGAATATGCTTATGATGATAGAGGAGAAGGATTAGATTTAGAACAATTTATAGAATTAGCTTTTAAGAGAAGAATATCATTTGATGATTTAATAAATTTTAAAACTAAAAAATACGAACCAGAACCAGATTGGAATGAATATCCTCCTTGTGTTCAAAGTTTACTTACAGATAAATGGAATGGAGAGCATAGAAATGACATTATGTTTAACATGGCTGTTCTTGAAATGAAAAGATCAGATGGCAATGTAGATAAAAAAACTTTAGTACAAACATTATTTGAAAGAAACCAAGCTATATTTTCTAAGCCATTAACTGAAAAAGAAATTATGGGAAGTGTTGCACAATCCACTGCAAAGAAAAGTTATAACTATAAATGTCCACCTAGATATCCACATATGACTCCTATTTGTAATAAACAATTATGTCAGATGAGAAAACTTGGAATAGGTTGCCAAGTGCCAGATGTCATAGATGAATTTACAGATGTTGTAATTACAAGAAATGTAAAAGAAACTTTTATGGAATTTAAATATAAAGACAAACCTATTGTAATTAAAACAGATGATGATTTGATTGATGAGAAATCTTTTAGAAAAAAACTATTAACTTATTCTATAAACTGGATGACATTACCAAAACCTAAAAGAGGCCCCAATCCTTTTGAAATGTTAGTACAAGGTTTGTTTGATAAAGCAGATGAGAATAAAGACGCTAAATTTGAAGATACACTAGCCGATACTGCATTTACATTTAAAAAGAAATTCTTTGAAACTCATATGATTGTTAAAGACTTTGAAGAACTTAAACATGGTTATCTTGCTGAAGAAGTAGAAAATGAAAAAGTATTTATATTTTTTAAGAAAAGCACATTAGATGAATTTATTAAGAAGTCTTCACTTAAGTTATTTGCAAACTCTCAAGAAGCACTACAAGCAATAAACGCTATAAAAGTAGATTATCATAAACTACAAAAGAATCTTTGGAAAATGGAATTACCTGATTTTAAAAATAAGAAGCAACCAACTAAACAAGAAACACAACAAGGCAAACTAACAGAACTGGATGACGAATATCATGCACAACAATTTAGAGCACCTAAATAATATTAGGAATAAAACTGTTAAGTATTATGGCCCGCCAGGAACGGGAAAGACTAATACGTTAGTTCAAGAAATACTTACAAAGCATTTAGCTGAAGGTATACTTCCACAAGATATAGCCTTTATATCATTTACAAACAAAGCAGTAGATACAGCTATAGACAGAGTACTAAAAGCTTTTCCTCAATATACTATAAAAGACTTTCAAAGATTTAAAACATTACATAAGTATTGTAAGAAATATTTTACACAAGAAGTATTTGATCCACAAAAATGTATGATTGATTTTGCTCTAGATTGCAAAATTATAAAATATTGTGACTCTAGGTTGGATGATGATTCTTTTATTTATAAAGATTGGTCATTACAAATGTATGATAAAGCAAGAAACATGATGCAACCTGTTGAAGAAATCTATCGTAATGAAACATACAAAAGAGAATCATTAAGTTTATTATTAAGAAAAATTGATGCCTACAATAGTTATAAAAAAGACGGCGACACAAAGTATATGGATTTTACAGATATGGTTGAAAGAACAATAGATGAAGTTAATTTTCCACCATTAGAAGTTTTAATATTAGATGAAGCACAAGACTTTACGCCATTACAATGGTCTGTTGTTTATAAAATGGCACATAACGCAAATAAAATATATTTAGCTGGAGATGATGACCAAGCTATCTATAGATGGAATGGTTCTGATTATAGATATTTTACTAAATATTTTCCTGGCGAAAAGAAAGTTCTTTCTCAAACAAGAAGATTTGGAAAAGAAATACATAGGTTTTCTCAAATTATTAGAAGAGAAATTATAGACAGCGAAGAAAAAGAATATTTATACAATCCAGATATTAAAGATACAGTTCAAGCTTATAGATCATTTTATGATATTAATTTTGAAGATTATAAAGGTACTTGGTATTTATTAGGTAGAATTAGTACAACAGTTAATGAACTTAGGATGATGGCAAAAAATAAAGGTTTTTATTTTATGGATAACAAAGGTAATAAATCTTTTACAAATAATAAATGGAAAGCAATAAGAACTTGGAAGAAATTATGTGATGGAGAAAAGATAAATAGAGAAGAAGCACAAAACTTTTATAAATATACAAGATATATATCTAAAGATTTATATAGAACAAAAGAGTTTTGGGATGAACAAGATAAGTTTAATCAATATACATTTGAAGATTTAAAAGCATGGTGTGGTTTAACTATTAAAGATGAACTTATAGGACAAGAGTGGTTTTATGTTTTAAAAAGAAATATTAAACCAACAGAAGTCACTTATATAAATATTTTACTAGAAAGATACGGAGAAGATCAATTAGATAAAGAACCTAATATGATTATAGATACTGTTCATTCTGTAAAAGGAGGAGAAGCTGATAACGTTTTAGTCTATTTCAAAGCTGATTATGCTTCTCAATATCAAAACAAAACAGTGCAAGAAAAAATGGACGAAAAGAGAGTAGTTTATGTTGCAGTAACCAGAGCTAAATATTCATTACATTTATTAAGTTCTGATCACAGATACAACTATCCAATAGGGGAAGATTACTTTAAATACTTACAGGAGAAAAGAAATGAGCAATAAAGCGTTTTTTAAACAAGTTGGAGGAAAGCATTATCAAGCTATGAAGATACAACCCTCTCAGTTTATTAATGAAAATAATTTACCTTTCGCAGAGGGTAATGCGATTAAATATATATGCAGACATAAATTAAAAGGAAAGAAAGAAGATATATTAAAAGCTATTCACTATTTAGAAATGGTTTTAGAAAGGGATTACAATGACTAGTCTACAATATTCATTAACATTTAAGAAAAGTATGTGGCTATGCCCATCAGAATATAAAGATTTATCTCAAGCAAATGAAATAGCGATAGATTTAGAAACTAGAGATGATGGTATTAATGAAGGACTTGGAGCTGGTTGGGCCATTAATAAAGGTTATGTAATTGGTTTTGCTGTAGCTGTTGAAGGTTGGCAAGGTTATTACCCATTTAAACATTATGGTGGTGGTAATATGGTTCCAAACCAAGTTATTGGTTATATGAAAGAAATTTGTGCATTACCTTGTAGAAAAATATTTCATAATGCCCAATACGATTTAGGTTGGTTGCAATCTATGGGTATTAAAGTCAATGGAGAAATAGTTGATACAATGGTTGCAGCAGCAATCGTTGATGAAAATAGATGGGCATATAATCTAAATGCATTAGCCAAAGATTATTTAGGAGAGATTAAAGCTGAAACAGATTTAAAAGAAGCAGCCAAAGATCATGGTATAGATCCTAAAGCAGAGATGTGGAAATTACCCGCAGAGCATGTTGGTTTCTACGCTGAACAAGATGCACGGCTCACGTTAAAACTATGGGCGTTTTTAAAAAATGAAATCATTAAACAAAATTTAACTACCATTTGGGAAATGGAATCTAAACTATTACCTATCTTAATTAAGATGAGACAAAAAGGAATTAGAGTAGATATAGAAAAAGCCCAAAGAATGATTAAAGAGTTTGAGGCTCAAGAGAAAGAAACTTTAATTAAAATAAAAAAAATAGCAGGTAAAGATGTAGATATTTGGGCTGCAAGACAAATAGGAGAAGCCTTTGATAAATTAAAGATAGCTTATCCTAGAACTCCTAAAAGTAATGAACCTAGCTTTACAGCTAACTGGCTTACAAATTGTCCTCATGAAATAGCTAAACTTATTGTTCAAGCAAGAGAGATAAATAAATTTCATGCTACTTTCTTACAAAGTGTTATGAGATACCAAATTAATGGTAGAGTTCATGCTGAAATAAATCAATTAAGATCAGATAATGGTGGTACAGTTTCTGGACGTATATCAATGTCTAATCCTAATTTACAACAAATACCAGCTCGTAATAAAGATTTTGGCCCTAAGATTAGATCTTTATTCTTACCAGATGAAGATCATAAGTGGGGATCATTTGACTATTCTCAACAAGAACCAAGAATGGTTGTGCATTATGCTTCTTCTGTTGGTTATGAGGGAACACAAGAGTTAGTTAAAGCATATGAAAATGCTTCAGCAGACTTTCACCAAACAGTTGCTGATATGATTGGTATAGATCGTTCCCAAGCTAAAACAATTGGTTTAGGTCTAATGTATGGTATGGGAAATACTAAACTTGCAACTTCATTAGGTTTATCTGAACAAGAAGCAAAAGAAATTATTCTTAAATATAATAAGAAAGTACCATTCGTTAAAAAACTTATCGCACTTTGTATGGATAAAGCATCTAAGGAAGGTTCAATCAGAACTAAGAAAGGTCGTAAATGTAGATTTAATATGTGGGAACCAATGGATTTTGGAATACATACACCTGAAACATTTGAAAACGCTTCAGCAAAGTATGGTGCTAAAAATATTAAAAGAGCATTTACGTATAAAGCTTTAAATAGACTTATACAAGGTTCAGCAGCCGATCAAACTAAACAAGCAGTCATTGATTGTCATGAAGCAGGGCATACTCCATTACTACAGATACATGATGAATTATGTTTTAACATTAAAGATGAAGTTAAAGATGTTAAAGTAATTAAAAAGACTATGGAGAACTGTATAGAATTTAAAATTCCTAGCTTAGTTGATGTAGCAATTGGAAAGAGTTGGGGGGAAGTTGAATAATAACTATGCCTTATAAATGTAAAGAAAAGAAAAAGGCTTACCATAAAGAATATCTTAAAAAATGGTCTTTAAAAAATACTAAAAAACTTTCTGAAATTAAATATAAGTATATGAATAGTGAAAAAGGTTTTGTTAAAAAATGTGTTTCATCAATGTTTTCTCCAAGTAGAATAAAAGAAAGAGGACTTGTTCCTGAGTCTACTAAAGAAGAAATACTAAACTATTTTAATGAATATATTAATAAATGGGGAAAAGTTTGTTTCTATTGTTTTGAACCTTGGACTTATAAAAGGAAAAAATAT
>RFVO01000089.1 GCA_009928005.1 Chitinophagia bacterium
GAGACAGTTTCTACCAGTGTGCTTTTCCCGTTTCTGCCTGAACCATGTAGGACAGCAAAGAGCCTGAGACAACTCTCTCCAGTCATTACATAACCAAGGAAACACTGGAGCCACTCTACTAGCTCCTCATCTCCGTTGAATATCTCCCTGAGAAACTGCTCCCACCTTGGAGCCTTAGCACCAGGGATAAAATCCACGGGGCTAATCTTGGTGAGGTAGTCTTCTTTGCTGAACGGTCTGAGTGTCCCTGTCCTCAGGTCTATTGTTCCATTACTGGCATTGAATAGAGATTGTCCAGATACAGAGGGATGAACATCTAGGTCTGCTGCTTCTACCTGCATCCCTCTTTCAGAGCGAGCACAATTAAGAGTGTGGATGATTCCATTCCACTTTTTGCTTTTAGCTGTAAAACTCTCAAAGGTCTTTTGCTGTTTCTCTGATGGATGAAAGATTGATTCCTTCGGGATGAGGTTTATCACCTCCTTGGCTAGTCTTTCAGATAGAACAGTATCAACCTTCCACACCTTACCATTGAAGGACAACCACTCTTTGAGGGAGGAGCAATACTTAGTCCTACCGTTGGAGTAGTAAGCAAACCTCTGTCCATTTCCAAACTCATCAAGGTCAAACTGTTTTACGTCCTGAGGTAAAACAAACAGGGGGGAGGCTTCTACCTTAGCAAAAAGCTCATCTCCGCTATGGCTCTGGAGGTAATCCGTGACATCTCCACCAGGCTGCAACTCAGGAAACTCCACCACCTTCACAGAGCTGGCCACACCTCTGAGTTTTGCTGCTACTGCCTGAGCAAACTTGATTCCTGGCTCATCGTTATCTGCAAAAATAACCACATCCAAGCCTCTAAGAGCCTCGGTGTAGGAGTCCTTCCACTTTGCACCTGGCTTTTCATTCTTTGCTGCCCCGTGTGGAGGAGTGGTACTGACAAGCCCTAAGGCTGCTACTGACTCAGCATCCTTTTCACCTTCACAGAGGTAAACAGTAAGGCCGTTATCTCTGGCTCTTTTAATGTCTGGCAGGTTGTAGAGAACAGGAGCAACCTTAGTAGGTAGGATGCTGAAGCTCTTTGAGCCATCAGCTTCTTTTAGCCTGTATTTAGAATAGAGATACACTCCATCCTCAGAGGGATAGTCATATCTTGCAACGATAGGGAGCCCTCTGATTTTCTCTCCAACCTCCAAAGGGCTGCTCTTGTCCAAAGATCGAAAAGGCACCACCTTCTTGCGGTAGCTTCTGCCTCTGTTGTAGTTGATTCCCTCCCTCTCTAAAGCCTTCTTAATATCCTCCCAGTCGCATCCTGCATAACAGTGAGCGATCAACTTGCCATCATCACCATCACGCAAACTAAGACTTGGGTTTTTGTCCTCATGAGCAGGACACCTACACTTCCAATCCTTCCCTGAGCGTTCTGCCTTGCCTAGCTGGTAGGCTATATCTTGTGCTGAATAAAATCTTTCTTCTAAGGCTGCTTCCATATTAGGCGGCCTCCCCAAGCTGCTTGCTGCTGGAGATGCTCACAATGTCATTGAAACGGCCATTTCTGCTTGGCACGATTGAGGCAGTGAACTTCTTTCCCACAAGACTTTTCAGATATGCAGTGAGCTTCTCTCCATCCCTGAGATGATCCTCAGTCGGGATATTGTGCCCGGCCATCTGTCTCACAAACTCCACCAACCTACTTCGAGGATCGGTGCTTGCTGTCAGTGTTCGATTTACTGGCTCTCCGGTCTTGGTCTTGAAACAAAAGGTGATTCGATTCCTTGGAGGATTGCCATCACCGAAGTCCCTTGCTGGAGCTGGCCGAATGGAAGCGAGCTCGACCAAGTATGAACCAGGTTTGAGTAGGGATGAGTGAGATTGCCGAAAGGAATTGGGAAACAGATTTTTCATATCCGATAAAGCCTAAAATTACAAACGGTTAAAAGGCTCCACCGGATACAGATCAACAAACTTTCTTGCAAAGAGAGTGGTTTGTTGTTTACAGTATCAACAACATAACTAAGGAGACATCTTCTTAGCTCTTCAAAAGCCACTCTTTTCCCGCCAAGGACCGAGTGGTTTTTTTTTGCCTGAAGATCATCCCCTGCTATGCAGGAGCCAGGCACTCATCAAACTACAATGTTTGCCAACTGTCGTAATTGTGAGAGCAACTAGCTGGTGTAGTCAATACATATCACTCGATGGTGAAAACATTTTTCCGAGAGGCAACTTGAACGATAAATGAATGCACACACACCAGAGAGAGAGTGTGCGAGGGTACCCTAGAAGCTCATTTCCGAATTGAAAACAAAAACAGAAACTCTAATAGGCTCCTGTAAATCTCCTAGCTTCCTAGCCTCCTAAACTCCTCGGCAAAGTCCCTTTTTGTTTTTTTCGCCAAGGAGCTGTATCCCGTCGGGTGGCTATACACTTAGACCTTCCGCAAACTCCTCAACCAAACTTCTTCTTAATCACCTGGTGGAGCTCCTCCTCTGTGGCCACCGAGACACCATCAAAGGTGTGCTCATCAAGAAGGCCTATCATCCCTCTGAGGATGCTCTTCCAATTAAGCTCTGGTTTCTTTGGTCCTACCTTCTGCCTTTGTAGCTTGGTACCTAGATCCTCAATCAGCTCCTTCTGCTCCTTAGAGAGAGGGAGTGTGGTTGTCTCGGTGTAGGGAGATTCAGTCTTTTGCTTAGTAGCTGGAGGTGTCTCTGCTGGAGGTGCTGCCTCTGTGGAGCGAAAGGGATCATCTCTGCCTTTCCTGAACTTGGGAGCTGAGGCCACAATCTGTTGCGTCTTATTCATTGGCCACCTCCCGCTTGTTGGTTAGTCCAAGCCTTTCAAGTACCTCTGTAGTGAGGGAGAGATAGTCTTCTGTTCCCTTTCCCTGCTGATCATTCTCAAATTGGTAAATGGTCTGCTGCTCAATCGGACAGGAGGAGAACTTGGTGTTTGTTCTTATTCGAGTAGAGAAAAGCTCCTCTTCTAGCACCTGTTTTAGAGCTGCTTCTATCCAAGTAGTGATAGCCTTCCTGGTGTCATACTGAGTGATGACCACACCTAGCAGGGAAAGATCAGAGTTTAGCTTCGTTCTAATCTTCTCGATATTAGCCTGTAGCCTCTCGATTCCTCTGAAAGGGAGATATTCCGCTGTGGTTGGTATCAGGTAGTGAGTGGATGCTACCAGAGCATTTACTGTCACCAGGCTGAGGTAGGGAGCTGTATCAATCAGAACAAAGTCAAAAGAGCCAAGGTCTGTTTTGCTGAGACACAAGCTGATTATCTTCTCCCTAGCCATTACATTCACAAGGTCTAGGTCTACTCCTGTAAGGTCTTCACCTGCTGGAGCCAAGAAAAGGTTTGGTGTCTTGGTTGGAAGGATGACAGGTGCAAGGCTAGTTTCTTCCAGGATGCAGTGTGCTATTTCCCTCTGCCCCTCCTGAATATCACCAACCAAGCTCTGAGTGAGATTACACTGAGAGTCCAGGTCAATCAGGAGCACCTTATAGCCTCTCAGAGCCAAGCCAGCACCGAGATTAGCTGTGGTGGTAGTCTTGGATACTCCTCCCTTCTGATTCACAACCGAGATGATTGTAGGCTTTCTCATGCTGCCCTCCCCTGCTGCTTCTGTTTCTCTATCCAAGCATCAAGATCCTGTTTGTCGAACTTCCACACTCTGCTGCCTGTTGGCTTAAAGGCTGGAATCTCCTTCCCTACTAGCTTGTAGAGTGTCTGCTTGCTGATACCGAGGTATCTGGCTGTGTCGATTAAGCCTAGCAATCTAGGCTCTGTCTTCTCTTTGTCGCTCATTACTCACCTCCATTTTGTTTCATTGGGTGCCCAATGTTACAAACTCACCTTCTCCACCTGATATAAAGCTCCTGTTACCTCATGCAGGAGAGAATCCACCTGTTCACAAGACAAGCTCTCATCCTGGCAGATTAGGTCTGCTGTTCGTTCCAGGATTCTCATCACCACCACTGGCTGCCATTTCCCGTGACCTGTCTTGGTTGGTATTCCCTGCTCCTGGAGGATGTCCACAATGGCTCTGAGAGTGAGCCCCCGCCTTCTAAGCGAGTGCATGAGCTTCAGTGTTCTAAACTCCTCTGGCTTAGGAATAAGCCTCACACCATCGACAAGCTCAAAACCAAAAGGGATTTTGCCTCCCGTGTGCTCTCCCTTGGCTTTCTTATATCGAATAGCTGCCTTGGTTTTGTCGGAGATTACATCTCGATAGTATTGGGAGAGCACTGCCTGAATTCCAAACTGCACCTTCTCTGTGGCTGTCTCGGTCTTAATTACTCCACCACTCTGAATATCGTGGACCTCAACTCCTGCCCTATCCACCAACTCAAAAAACTCATAGGCATTTCTCACATCTCGATTGAGTCGGCTGCTGTCGTAAATGATTAGCTTCCCAAGCTGTCCTGCCTTGCACATAGCCACAATCTGCTGGAAGCCTGGCCTGTTCTTTTTGGAGCCGGACACACCTTCATCAGAGATAATCTCAGGCTGCTCCAGTCCCTTGGCTTCACAGTAGGCCTTGATTCTGGCTGCCTGTCGCTGGAGGGATTCACCATCTTCAGCCTGTTCCTGAGTGCTGACTCGGATATATCCGACCACCTTATTTGCTGGCTCTGGCTGAATCTTCACCTTTCTCATGCTCTCCCCCTGAAGTCCTATCAACTTCTATCTTCTTCCACTATAGGCTTTTTTTATCTAGGAGTCTAGGACTCTCCTAGCCTAGGAGATAAGGAGACAAGGAAGGCTACACCTGGGGGGGGGGAGCCAGGGAGGAGGCCTTTCAACGATAACTCCTCAGATATTCTACTGCCTCCAAAAGTCCGGCCAATTTTTAGTAAGGCCACTCCAAGCAAACCTCTATGGCTTATCATTCCTAGCCTCTAAGCCTGGGAATCTCCAAGAGTCTAAGCCTAGGAGCCTAGGAGATTAGGAGCAAACCAAGGGTTGGTATACGGTATAGGATAGCTAAACACTATCACCTATTCAGGTTTTGGTCGGCTGTGTTTGAAATCCTTGGCCTAAAAAGAAGAAAGTAGGGAGCCTAATTTTCATCCTCTATGAGATATTCTCCTATCTGTACTTTGATAGGCTCGGTCGGTGTCACATCAATAGGGGGAGGAGGGGAGTGGTGTTTTTGGAGCTTGTTGATCTGCTCTATAGCTCTCTCTAATTCCCTGGAAAGGTGTTTCTCATATCTCGATATAGCTTCCATTCTACCCTGATTGCTTATCAGGTAGTGGGGAGCCTTCTTCCCGAATGGGTTATCACTCTCCTCCCACACAACTAAGGCTTCCTCTCT
The DNA here is from genome assembly GCA_009928005.1 of Chitinophagia bacterium. Taxonomy (GTDB): domain Bacteria; phylum Bacteroidota; class Bacteroidia; order Chitinophagales; family Chitinophagaceae; genus Sediminibacterium. The sequence continues at coordinate 5,321 of RFVO01000089.1, forward strand.
GGCAACCCTGGCTTGCCTCCACATCAGGCTTGTAATCCTGTCCACAATGGCTGCTTGTGCCACATCCTCTGGCTTAAAGGAGCTTCTGATACCGGCGGCAAACCTCTTGTAATCTATCTCCCTCTCAACATTTTCGAGGATTAAACTCCTTGCTTGCTTGGCTGATATGCCTGCCTTCAGAGCGTTCTTGGAGGTGATAGCCTTTCCCTCTGGTGTCTTTGGCCCTTTGCTCTTGGCTCCGTTGGCCCTGCTGATTGCTGCTCTTTGCTCTTTGGTTAAGGTCATTTCTTAGCTCCTCCAGTAGGGTGAGGTAGGTGAGGTGAGTGAGGTATTTTCGGCAAACTCCAATATATATTTTTCAGAAAATAACTTTTTGCTTTTACCGAAAGAAGCTCACCCCCCTCACCACCCTCACCTTTACTCAACCTAAAATCAGATATTTACCTCTTCTATTGCGTCTTCTTCTTCTCTCAGTCTAATTCCGGTGAAGAACTTCCTTCTCTGTCCTCCAGATATGACCGAGTATCCCTTCTCGATTATTTTCTGCCGGAAGGTATGAAAATTCACCTCTATCCCACCATGCTCTGCCTGGCTCCATAGCTTGAAAGCATCGTGTAGTGTTCCAACTTGCACCCTGTAATCTCGGCCAAGCTCACACCTTTCAGCCAAGAAGCTCTGAACCTTATCCTCATCACTCCTGTAGTCCTGAGTAGCCTGAGTCACTGCTGCACATTCTGGGAGCTTCGATTCGTTTTGGTAGAACTTTATGGCTCCTTGCACTAGCCAATTAAGAATCCCAGAGGCCTCGTCCAAGAACTTCTTTCTCAGGGAGGTATCTACCTCTGCATCAGTAAACCTTCTAGTGAATGGAATTAGCCGTGTCCTGTCCCAGATTGAATTGGTGGTGTCATCAATCTTTGGCTTGTGGTTGGTACTGAACAGGACAGTGAATTGAGGCTGAAAGTCTATAGGAGCAGAATACAGTCCTCTTGCTGTCATCTTCTCATCACCAGTAAACCTCTTCACCACACCAGTATTTAGCTTCTCATTTTCCTTGCCTTCACTAGCGTAACCAAGACGAGCTCCGATCATCCGAGTAAGCTCAGGAGCAGTCTCTTTTTCTTCTCTTTTGGCGTACAAGGATTGAGTAGGCAGTCCCTTTGCGTAGTCCTCACCAAAGATGCGGGAGACAGTTTCTACCAGTGTGCTTTTCCCGTTTCTGCCTGAACCATGTAGGACAGCAAAGAGCCTGAGACAACTCTCTCCAGTCATTACATAACCAAGG
>RFVO01000090.1 GCA_009928005.1 Chitinophagia bacterium
TTACTGATGAAATCATACCTCTATTGTATGATCACGGTTCATTACCAACTTTTTATACAATAGGATATCATGGAATAACAATATTTTTAAGTCTACAAGACTATTTATCATTTAAAGACAAAACTAATGGTGATATAGTCATATTCTTAACAAAAGAGGATCTACCAAATATTGATCGTAGTATAATAAAAAACCATAAAATTATAATAGAAGACAATGATTCAGTTCTAAGGTGGATACCAAACTATGGACTATAATAAACTATCAGATAAGCAAAAAAAAGATCTGCTAAGTAAAGAATATGAAAACAACAATAAAAGCTTTAAGGATATAGCCGATAGCGTTGGAACATATGCTAATAAAATACGACGAGATGCTATAAAATTAGGAATAAAGATACGAGATAAAAGCGAGGCTCAAAAAAATGCTCTTCAGAGTGGAAAAGCAATTCATCCAACCAAAGGAACAACACGACCAGAAAGTATAAAAACCAAGATAGGTCTGGGTGTTATGCAATCATGGGAGGAGATGGATGATCAAACACTAAAGGACAGAAAAAACAAAGCACGAATCAATTGGGAAAATCTGTCCAAGGACAAGAAGGATAATATTCTAAGAGAAGCAAATAGTGCTGTTAGAGAAGCTAGCAAGCAAGGATCAAAACTTGAAAAGTTTCTACTGCAACAGTTAATTCAAGATGGGTATAAGGTGGAATTTCATAAAGAACAATCATTACTAAATACCAAATTGCAGATTGATCTGTTTCTACCTACTCTTAATATAGCTATAGAGGTTGATGGACCATCACACTTTAAGCCCGTGTGGGGCGATGATAATCTTAAACGAAACAAAGGCTATGATAATAAAAAAACAGGATTAATTCTTGGTAAGGGTTTGGTGCTCATAAGAATCAAACAAACTAAAGATTTTTCTAAAGCACGAGGAATAACGATCTATAATGAACTAAAAACTCATATAGAATCTATTAAAAATAAATTTCCAGATAAAGATAATAGGAACTTAGAAATAGGAGATAACTAATGGCTAGACCCAAAAAAGAAGTTACACAAACCGTTAACGATACCATATCTGTTGAAGTTGAGGTTAATGCAAAAACTGTATCACCCAATGATCTGGAATGGACTGATCATGTATTGGGATTATTACACGAAGATGAGAAAATTAGTGGTAATCCTACTACGGATGGATTAAGACGCATATTTGAAAAAGTATTAAATTGTACAGTTGTAAGTGTTGAGGCCGATGTTGTTCAGTCTCCTGATTTGGCTAATGAACGACGAGCTACTGTAGTTTATAGTATGGGCTATGTTTTAAATGACCCTCATATGCCAGAATCACTTAAATATCGGTCTGTGAGTGCGGCGGCGGACGTTTATTGGGGCAACTGTGACAAAGTTTATCGCAATCATCCGGTGGCCGTTGCAGAAACACGAGCAGAAGGACGAGCACTAAGAAAAGCACTGAAACTACGCAAGGTTGTTACTGCTGATGAAGTTGCTAAAGAGATAGTGGATCATGCTAGTGAGGTCGGTAATAATACCATTAATACTAGTCAATTAAATTTCTTTGATGTTTTTGGTAAACGGCTAAATGTGAATATCAAAAAACTATTAGATCACCTTGCTATAAATAGTTCTAATGTTTATAATATCTCATACGATGATGCTGTAAAAACTATAGCAACATTGTCAGGATATCAACAAAGTAATGATATTCCAAAAGAAGTTCTTGGGTATGATTCCAACTGGAAATAGGTGAACTATGAAAGTTAAATATAAAGTTAGTGATAAATTAGAGTTTGAGTTAGAAGGTAGCGGACAAAAAGAGGTTTTTAAAGAGCTTGCTCTAATTCAGGAAATTTTTGGTGAGGAATACTGCGGACTATGCAAAAGCCACAATCTTAAATTTGTGGTTCGTAATGTTGAAGGAAATGACTACTACGAACTAAGATGCTCAGAATGCGGAGCCTTACTAGCTTTTGGCCAACACAAAAAGGGTGGCACACTGTTTCCAAAAAGAAAAGATGATGATGGAAACTATCTGCCCAATAAAGGTTGGCATAAATGGAGCAAAGACTCTAAGGATAAATAATGAGTCCGCTTTATTTATTTAATAATAAATTACTAGTTAAAGATTCTAAATTAGCAACTAGTGTTGATTGTTGTTGTCTAGTATGTAAGAGTTGTACACCGTGTGGATGTAATCATGGTACTATAGTAGGATATCAGCAATTATGGGATGATATTCAAGACTATATTGATCTTATGGAATTAGTTTGTGACCCTATTACTGGCACAATGTATGGTCCAGAATCTCCGATTCCAATTCCACCATCTGCGATTCCAATAAATTGTGGTCAGTGGAAACCAATAAATGAAAGAACATCTCTTTGTAATGAAATATGCTATAATATATATGAATATATAGCAGGATTGTGTGGTTGGACGCTTAATGATCTGCAAACTATTTCTCCATCAAAATTAGATCAAAATTGCTGTCCCATATATTATCATCCTACTTTAGTGCCTAATAATTTTCGTGGAAATGATCAAAATAAAAAATATCTTTTACCACAACTAGATATTTCACAAAAAATAAATGATCCCATATATAATATTACATTGAGTAATACCTTATTACCAAAAGATTTTCCAGGACAATTTAATGCTTCGCCAGTAGACTTTGTTACATTAAAAAATCTGAATTATAATAACCCTAATTCTCCGACTCTTATTGCTGGCAACGAAGCAACTATAGTAGAACAGCTATTAAAGTCTGGATCATATCCTCCATATTCTGGAGTAGAATATTATACAAATGTGAATGATTGTAGGGATTGTTATGGTGCTTTATATAAGCTAGGCACCCCCGATCCTTATGGTAGGCAATCTACCGTGGAAATGTCTGGCACACTATTAAATGCAAATAGCGGAGATCAATTAGTTTATACAGATATTTTATTACAAACATCAGAAACATTACCAATATCAGAATGTATTAAGGCTAAATATGACGGTGATCCAGATCCCATAGCTCCATATGGAATACTAACTAATGAATTATCTTCTTCTCAATCCATGGTTAATTCAAATGCTAATTATTATCTTAGATTTGATATTTCTTATCTATATGAAATAACATGGGACAATACTGAAGATCCTGAAGCAACATGGATTCCTTTTACTAATAAATGGAGGGTGTCAAATGTTGGATATTGGGCAATAAGTGGGTATAGTGGAAACATAACAAGATATGATTACCACAGTATCCCGGATCTTATTAGCGTAACTGATTCTGGTCTAGCATTTAATCCAATTAATACTGGTGTGCAAATAAAGTCAGAATGGAGAAATTGGTATGGTAGTGGAGTTTTAATAGGAAACAACGATTGTGATTTTGAAGATCAGCCTTTGCCACTAAATAAGTATGGTTCACAATTTAGGTCAGAGCCAACATTAACTATTAGTTCAACTGGAACTGGTAGTGGATGTTCTTTTATTCCTACTCTGCAATCAAAAAATGAACCGAATGGTTTACCATATTGGAATATTAGTGGAGTTACTATAAATGGATCTGGTAGCGGATATACCAATAATGAAACATTAAAAATAAATATTGCGAAGGGCGATGTGGAGGAAATACCAGCCACATTAAAGCTATTAACCACATTATCACAAATAGTACAACCACAAATTAGTGGTACAATTAGTGCCAACTCATTAGTGCCAGCAACACTATCTGTTTCTACAGAAATATATCAAAACGATCCAAATCCAAAAAGATGGAGAGTAAATAGCATATCAGTAACTGATAAAGGTTCTGGATATGATGATGGAATCTATAATATAGATTTTGAGCCCTATAATAATAGTATAGAAATTGCTTCGGCAACAGGAATAGCCGTTACCGAAAGAATAGCTCCAGAGTTTACTGCGACACTAGTAACCGCGAGTGGAGCTGGAGCAAATCCATCTTGGGGTTTATCATTAGAAAGAAATAGTAATGGTCAAAAAACCTGGGTATTCAATGGTGTTTTCTGCACTCCAGAAGAGGAGGGTGGTGCACCAGTATTTGAGTGTGGTACTAATTATACAAATGATGACTATATTGAGCTAGTATTCGAATCTGGCGCTATAAAAGATACATTCTATGATCCTTATGATCCAAATAATAGAGTTCAAGAAATTGAGCCTAGAAAATATAGAATATATCTAGAAACTTTTGAGGGAACTGTTCTTAATGATAATATACCCCAAGCACCTGCTCATTATAAATCAACTGGCAAAATAGAAATAGCTATAGTAACATCATCATTACTAACTGGACAAAGTTCATATTTTGCTTATCCCAATGATGATCCTGAGCTATTTGGAGGATCATATTACAAAGAAATTGTGGGAGGAATACCAACTGGAGTACTAATAGAGAATAGTGGTAAATACTACCATTCAAATTCTTCAACAATAAGAGCAATTAGTGGTCCGTGTATCACGAATATAGAAGCTGACATATGGCATCCCGGACCGTGCGGCATTAACTCCATACTAGAAACTGAAACTAGTATGAATACTCCTTGGGAAAATACTAGCGGATCTGATGGTAGAATAAATGGTACAACTTTCTCTTCTCAATCAGCAAATTTTACAACAGATTTAGTTAATCAATATTTACTAATATCAAACGGATTAAAATATCTCAAATATAAAGTAATAGAGTACTTAACTAACAAATCACTAAAAATAGAATCTATATTGGGTGGTGATGCTCTGATCAATCAAAATCAAGATCGTCAATATTATGTTGGAGGAATTGGATTTAATAATCTTATATATAACCTATATAAAAAATCATGGATTTTATATAATGGACTACATCCCGAAAACGATTGGGGTAGAACAGGAGAACCAGAAAGGAATCCGAATGTACCAGCAGGTTTTTGTCCGTGTAGTACCTATACTAATCTAGGATTAATAGTTACAAAATATGAGGGGTGTGAACCATTTAGACTAAACAATAGTGATATACCATTATCTCAATGGGAAATAGATATGCAAAGTCGTCCGCTATCATTTTTCAATTCAGGCTGTCAAGTTTCGATTCAAAATACGCTCTATTTTCCATATAAAGTTGGTGCTACTAATTATCCAAATGGAACCACATGCGATAATACCTCTATAAGAAAGGTACCGGTTTGGTATCGTGCTTGTAGCACTTCGTATCCCTCGTTGTATTGGGGTAGACAAAGCTGTAGAAATCCAGCACATGTAGGAAACTTACCTCCAGATATTATTATTGATTATTCTCAAGGCTATAATGGTTATAATGATTTTCCTATATGTATTAATGTTGGTGCGGATAGGAGTAACGTTCCGGTGAATTATTATTGTGATACCGATTATATCCTAGAGAGTGGATCTATAAAGTGTGTAGAAAATAAATATAATCCAAATACCTTTATGGTATGGCCAGTATGGCAGTACTGCCCAGATTATACGCCTGGTAGTCCATTTATAATAGGATGACAGTAGTTTATTCCATAGTATTCATATTATAATAATTATCTGGTGCATTTTGTATAATTATAATAATTTTTAGAGTGATTAATATGAAAATGAATTCTAGTATAAGTTTTGTCACGGGAATATGGGATCTTGATAGAGATAGGGCGTCTGATGGATGGAATAGAAGTTTCCATCATTATATAGATAATTTTATTAGACTATTAAATGAAATGAAGGACTATAATTTAATAATTTTTATAGATCCATCCTTAGAAGAACTAATATGGAAACATAGATCAAAAAATAATACAATAATATACTATCATTCTAAAGAACAATTTAAAGGATCGTTTTTCCCCTTCTTTGATAAAGTGCAGCAAATCAGAAATAGTCCAGAATGGTATTATCAAGCGGGATGGTTAAAAGATAGTACTCAGGGCAGTTTGGAATACTATAATCCTATGGTTATGAGCAAAATGTTTTTGCTACATAATGCTAAAATTTTAGATCCATTCGATAGTGATTATTTTTATTGGATTGATGGTGGTATAACTAATACTCTAAGTTTGGGGTATTTTCAGAATCCAATAGTATTAGATAATCTAGTTAGTCTTAGTTCTAAATTTTTATTTATATGTTTTCCTTATGAAACAAATAGCGAAATTCATGGATTTAATATTGATGGGATGAGAAAATATGCTAATAATGAAAATGTCAATAGAGTAGCGCGTGGTGGATTTTTTGGAGGTCATAAAAGCCATATTAGTGAAGCAAATAACCTATACTACAATCTACTCAATTCTACTCTTAATGATGGATATATGGGAACAGAAGAGAGTATCTTCACACTCATGACATATTTGGATCCGTATACTTATAATTTTGAAACTATTAATGGAGACGGATTAATATATACTTTTTTTGAGAAGTTACAAAATAATAGTTATAGTAATAGAATTAAAAATAGAGTTAATCTATATATCAACACATTTAACTCTCCTGATCAATTACAGCTATTATTAGACTCTTTTGAAAAATATGCTCCAG
>RFVO01000010.1 GCA_009928005.1 Chitinophagia bacterium
ATGCTATGATTATCAAATTGTTAAGCAAAAAATAGGAACATTTATCAATTCAATCATTTATTAGCTTTCTAAGGCTAATAAATGATTGAAAATTTGAGCACTTATGGATTTTGTGCCCTCTAGGCTAAATTTTTGCTCATCTAAACCAGAAACTGGAATGATTCTTTTTGTAGAACTACTTATAAAAACCTCCTTGGCTTTTTTCATTTCATTTAGACTAATATCTCTTTGTTCTAGCTTTAAACCATTGGCTTCGGCAACAGCTATAATATTTTTTCGAGTTATGCCCTTTAACATATTGTTTGCAGGAGTAATAATGGTATTATCCTGGCTAACCATAAAAATATTAGACCTAGGACATTCGCTAACACTATCATTATTATAATATAAAATATCATCTCCTCCTACACTCTTCATCCAAGCTTGTAAATGAATAGCCATTAAATAGTCGGTTGTTTTTACTTCTGCTAACTGTCTTTGATAAAAATAACTAACTAGCTGAATACCCTTGGTTGAAATTTGAGTAGGAGGTGCATCAAGTGGCTGTTGAATAATAATTAAATGAGGCACTGAAATTGTGTAACCATCTGGTGCATTGCCACCAGCAATAATTAATCGTATGCCTGAAAAGGGAATATTATTTTTTTCAATTAATTCAGCTACTATTTTTTTGAGGTCATCTTTAGATTGCGCAATATTTAAGCGCATAATTTTTGCTGAATTAAATAAACGATCTAAATGGGCTTCAATAAAAAGTGGTTTATTATTCGCCACTCTTAAATAATCAAAAATACCATAACCTCTTTGCACGAGTAAATCTCCTACTGGAACACCTGCATTTTCTAATAAAGAAATTTGATTTTGAGCAAAGCAGTAAAGAGGTTTCAAAATAATGAGTATTTTAAATGTAAAATTAAAGTACCAATCTTAAGTTATGTTTTTATTTATATAATTGATTAAACAGCATTTTATAATTACTATGTGTTTGTCCTCTAAAAGTAATTTCAGGGCCGTATACAAATAATTTACCATTACCTACTTTAGCTTCAAAGGCTGCAATTCCATCTTGTAAATAGGATTGACCAAAGGCCCATCCACTTCTTAAAGTTTTATCAGAAGCATACCAAGCTAATGGAACTACTTCTTTTCTTGCAATAGCGTCTGGCAATAATTTAAATACAGGGCTTGCGCTAAAATAGACATCGGCATTTTTATTCATACCCCAATTAGCTTTATACTCATTGTCTAAAGTTATTTGCATAACAGAACCTGGAATATAAAATTTTTCACCAGGCAATGTTTTTTCTTTACCTGAAACCATTTCCACTAAAGCATTGCGAACGGGAACATTCAAGTGATACGCTAAGTTCGCACTAGATCCAATAGTAATAATGGTACCCCCATCTTGTAAAAATTTTTTTAAAGCGGGAATCGATTTTTCTGCCGTTATTTTTCCTAATGTCGATTGATATATTTCAGGTACTTCTTCTGCCTTAGGTTCTTTTTCTTCATATCCATTTCCTGCTTCAGGTTTTAAGGAAGGTATTGCACCTTCTACAAAAAGAATTACATCATACTTATCTTTTAAATTACTTGCATCAATTTCTTTTGCAAAAATTAATTGGAAAGGGAAATTATACTTTTCAAAAATCCATCTCACCCAACCTGAAGACATAGACCCACCATACTTATCCCATAAGGCAATTCTTTGTGGCATAATTTTTTCGTTCATGTTAGCAGGCTTAACATTCACGCCATTAAAAATTATTCCTTTCTCTGCACTTATTAATGCAATGGTTTCTTGTAATTTTTTATTGGTAGAATTTGTAGGTACAAAATATTGATCTTTATTTTTAAATACTTCTATGCCCATAGCAAGTAATGTATTAATTGCATAATAAGCTGCATTTTCTTTCGTAGAAAAAACATAACCTATTGTTTCTGTAACTGCGTTTATTTTACCAATAGGTTTTTGAATTGATCCATAAGCAATGGTTTCAAATGGACCATTAAAATCCTCTAAGACACGGTCAAACTCAATGCCCATAGTAAATGCAGGGGTCCAACCCGCTGCATCATATGGTCTTACTGGAGGGCCACCTGGATATTGAAAATCGTTTGGATGATCCTGTGGTTCAAACATATCAATTACATGTGGTCTGAAAGCTTGGTTGGTTTTTACTATATAAGATCCCGCAGGATAATTTTTACCAGCCACTGAAAAATTAGCAGTAGCTTTTTCCACTTTAATTCCACTTTGAATTAAAATATTAATAAAATCAATAGCAGTAGTGGTTTGATTAGCTGTTACAATATATCCTCTAGCATCTCTATTCTCCAGATTTTTATATACTTTATTAAATACTGTTGTTTGAAATGAATCAATATTACCTGTCACTTTTTCTGTTTTTAATAACTCTGCTACCGCATCTGATCTTTTAGGATATAAAGTCCAGCTATCCTTACTGCCTGCTTCAATACTATGTCTGCCCATTTTATAAATATTCAAAAGTAACTCCTCTCTATATCTTGCTGCATAATTTAAAACGGCATAATTTAAAGACACTGAATAATCGATTGAATTTCTAAAATACCATTTCTGTGGAGTGATAGGATAAGGTGTAGCACTATTCGGAATTAATCTTTGTGGTACCAATGGAATATTGGAAGGTGTTGGGTTACCAATAATTTCTGTAAGCAGTCCAATAATATTATGATAGTAAGCGGTGGTTCTTAATCCGCCATTCCACCAAGTAGAATAAACTGAACCTGCTTTCATTGTATACCCTGGTTTACCTTCTGCATTTAAACGACTACTCATGGCAGCACCTAATGCATCAATACCCGTCATTAATAAAGGATCATATACATAATTGAACGGGTCACGATAAGGAGGGCCTGCTACGACGGTGCCTGGAGGACCTGTTTGATGATGATTGTATAAAACCTGAGGCATCCATTCAATATATTGTTGACGACTCATATTTTTAGATTCTTGCATATTGGTCATATAGAAATCACGATTATTATCATGTCCAATATATTTTTGATATAAGCGAGGTAAACTAGAAGTAGATCTTTTTAAAGTATCGCTATTTCTCATATACCAATTCGAAACTAATTCTTGCCCATCGGGATTGGCATGTACAAATAAAATAATAGTTGACTTTAAAATGCGTTTTGTTTCATCGTCTGTTCTTGTAATTAATTGATACAAGGACTCTATCCATTGATGAATGCCTGTTACTTCCGTCGCGTGTAAACCTCCATCAATCCATACGACAGCCTTTCCTTCATTCGCCATTTGTGTAGCTTCGGTTAAACTAAGATCTTCTGCACGCGCTAATTTTTGAGAAATTAATTTATACTTTTCAAGATTAGCTAAATTACTAGGGTCTGAAACAATGACCATATATTGATTTCGCCCTTCCTCAGTTTTTCCTATTACTTGCAGTTTTATTTTTTTAGAAACTGTTGCTAATTTTTTTAAGTAAGCTTCTGTTTGAGTGAATGTAGCTAATTGATAATTGTCGCCAATATTAAATCCAAAATGTGATTTCGGACTTGGCACCGTTTGTGCCATTAGAAAACTTTGAGAGAGTAAGGCTATCAATAAAAAAGAAAAGTATTTACGCATTGTATAATTATTTAGTTTTTGATTTATTATAAAGCAGCATTTGCTTGTCTATCAATAATAAATTGAATAAGCATGTCTAATTCTATGTTGGCTCTTTTACAAGCATCAACTATATCGTCTCTAGAAACGTTCGCTGCAAAGGCTTTGTCTTTAATTCTTTTTTTAGCACCTTTTAATTCCATGCCCTTGTAGCCTTCTGGTCGCATTAAGGAATAAGCATGTATTAAACCAGATAGTTCATCAAAAGCGTACAACATTTTATCCATTTGTGTAATAGGTTCCACTCCAAAATGAATAGGCCCATGAGAGGCTATGGCTCTAATAATTTCCGCATCAATTTGTTTTTGCTCTAAGTATTCAATAATTTTTTTACAATGTAGTTCGGGCCATTGATCCCAATCGGCATCATGCAAAAGGCCAGCCATTTCCCAACGCCATTGGTCGGCTTCGTTTAAATTTTCTTTTTCTTTAGCCCAGCATTTCATTAAATGCGCTACTTGTTTCATATGCAGCTGAAGTTTTGGATTCAATACCCAAGCATTGAATAAATCATGGGCTTCCTCCACAGATAATACGCGACCCTTATTAGCTGGATCACCAAATTCAGATCTACCCAAGTTCAAAGACATACTCTTATTTTGCTAAAGTTAATAATACTACCGAATTATTTAGTTGTTTTTACAATTTGAATTTTCCCGTTCATCATAACTTTAGCAGTAGGCTGTGTACTTGATTTTATTATAAGATTTGTTATTTGACTATTCGTCCACGTCATATCAATTTCATAGTTACCCCTAGCCTTCAAACCCTTGACAGCGCCCGTTGCCCATGCCTTGGGAAGTGCTGGCAAAAGAGTAATCATTTCCTCATTTGATTGTACAAGCATTTCAGCTACTGCAGCAGCTCCTCCAAAATTGCCATCTATTTGAAAAGGAGGATGCGCGTCTAATAAATTAGGATAGGTACCTCCCGCATTGGTATAATTTTCCTTGGTTTCGTCTGGAGGAACATATTTTAATAATTCACGATACATTTTATAGGCATGGTCTCCATCTTTTAATCTTGCCCACAAATTAATTCTCCATCCTTTGGACCAACCCGTGGTTTCATCTCCTTTTACTTCTAAAGTTTTTTTAGCGGCCGCAGCAATTGCAGGCGTTTTATCAACGCTTACATGTGTGCCAGGATACAATCCAAATAAATGAGATTGATGACGATGTTTGGGATCGTTATCTTCCCAATCATAATACCATTCTTGTAAATTACCTGCCTTACCCACTTTATAAGGATGTAAATTATTTAATGCCGTATTTATTTTAGTTGCGAAATCGTTATCGTTTTTTAAAATTTTTTGAGCAGCGAGTACATCTAAAAATAATTCTCTAATCATAGCAAGGTCGGCAGTGCCTCCATAAAAAGTAGAACCTACATAGCCATTCGGCATTTTAAAAGTATTTTCTGGTGAAGTGGAAGGGGAAGTAATAAGTTGCCCACTACTATCTGTTACAAGCCAGGCTAAACAAAATTCTGCTGCTCCGCGCATTAATGGATACGCTTTTTGTGCTAAGAATTGTTGGTCTTGTGTAAATAAATAATGTTCCCATAAATGTGTCGACGCCCAAGTACCGCCCATGGCCCAATTGGCCCAAACAGGATCTCCATTTCCAAAATTTCCCACCGGATTAGACATAGCCCATATATCTGAATTATGATGTGCCACCCAACCAGGCATATTATAAAATGTTTTCGCAGTGATTTTTCCAGTAGTGGCTAGGTTACCAATAAATTGTAAAAAGGGCAAATGCATTTCAGACAAATTAGTATTTTCTGCTAACCAATAATTTTCTTCTGCATTAATATTAATGGTATAATTACTTGACCACGGAGGTTGAATATAAGGGTTCCATAAACCTTGTAAGTTAGCAGGGACGGCTGTTGTACGAGAACTAGCTATTAATAAATAGCGTCCATATTGAAAATATAATGTTTCTAAATAAGGGTCCGCTTCTCCTTTAGCATATCTTTTTAATCTTTCATCAGTGGGTAAGTTAACTAGGTCTTTTCCTCCTAATTTTAATTCTACGCGATTAAAAAAAGATTGATAATCTTTTATATGTCGTTTTTTAATTTCTGCAAAGCCCACTTGCTTAGCATTCGTTAATTGTGTCGCAGCATTCATTACATTATTTACACCTTTAGTTGCAGGGTCTTTATCAAAACCATTAAAACTTGTAGCCATCGATACATATACTGTTGCTTCAGTAGCATCTGCTAATGTTATAGTAGAATCTGTTTTAGTAATTTTTCCTGTGCTAGATTGTATTTCAATATTAGCAGAAAAACGCGTACCTCTTTTGACATCATATATAATTGCATTACGCGATTTTTGAACATAATTAGGATCGGCTTTCACAGGTGCTACTCCATTCACTTGTATACTATTATTAGTAGTCACTGCTGTATGTTTTAATAAAGATTCAAAACGAATGGTAAAACCAAGTGCCCCAGCTTTTTTACTTGTAAGGTGAATGGTAAATATTTTATCGGGATTGGATACTAGGTATTCTCTTTCAATGGTGTTGCTATTAGAAAAGGTTTGCACTTTTGCAATAGCCTTATCAATATCTAATTCTCTGTAATAGTCTGTAATATAGGGGTCGTCGTTAATATCCATTAGTAATGTACCCAATGGTGCATAAGATTCAGAAAACTTTCCTTGTAATTTTTTTAGAAGTTCTGCCGCTTTTTTATAATTATTTTCTTGCAAGGCTTTGCGAACTGCTGGTAAATTTTTATAGGCTTGCGGATTCATATTTGCATTCACAGGCTCGCCCGACCATAAACTGAGGTCATTTAAATAAATTTTATCCGTAGAAATACCGCCAAAAACCGTAGCGCCCTGAAGCCCATTGCCTAATACCAAAGCCTCTTCAAAGTATTGAGCCGGATTGGCATACCAAAGTTTTAGAGGCTGTTGAATAGAAACAGTAGCCACAGGAGCTGCATCCATAGTTGTAGGCTTCTTTTTTTTAACTACTTTTTTTTGGGCAAACAATACAAAGGGGCAAAGAATTAAAACCAAGGATTTCTGATAAACATTCATAAATAGCGCTTCATTGTTTAAAAATAAAGTTACAAAAATCATAGCAGCTTTTTGCTGCTATATACCACCAAAATGATTTAAATTGAAGAACCTAATTTTTAACTAAAACCTATTATATGAAAAAGTATCAAATGCTTTTACTTGCTTTTATGTTGCCCTTTATTTTACTGGCCCAAAAAAATTGGAGTCCAGAACAAGTATTAAAAATGAAGAATGTTAGTAGTGCACAAGTTTCTCCTGATGGAACAAAGGTGGTGTATACTATTAGAGAAGCTATGATGACAGATGACAGAAGTGAATATGTAAATCAAATATGGGTAAGTGGAATTGATGGATCTAATGCAAAGCAATTAACCACAGGCGATAAAAATAATACAAATCCAAAATGGAGCCCTGATAATAAATCTATAGCCTTTACTTCTTCTCGTGACGGAAAAAATAATGTATATATACTTCCTATTGAAGGTGGTGAATCAGAAAAAATAACAGAGTCTAAAGGCGGTGTAAGTGATTTTGAATGGAGTAATGATGGAAATAAAATTGCTGTCATTGTAGCAGATGCTCCAACTGATAAAGAAGAAAAAAATAAAAAAGCAAAAAACGATTGGTATATCTGGGAGGCTGAATTAAAACAAAATAGATTACAAGTATATTGGATACATCATAAAGATTCTACTCAAAAATATATGCAAAAATTATTGACGAAAGAAAATATCTCTGTGTATGCATTTGATTGGAACAAAGATGGGACAAGCATTGTATACAGTTATGGTAAGTCTACAAAAGCAAATGATAATACTTATAGCGATATAGCTTTAATCAATATTGAAACAGGTGTTATTAAAAATATTGCCAATACACCCGCTGGTGAGTCTGCTCCTCAGTTTAGTCCTGATGGAACTTTGATAAGTTATTATTGTACTGAGAACCCCAATGATTGGCCTGGTGCCAAACATGCACAAGTATATGCATTAGCCGATGGAAAAACTTGGCGATTAAAAGCAACACCCAACGAAGATGGTGCTATTGTTGGTTGGACGGCAGATGGAAAAAATATTTTATGGTCGGAAGCAAATAAAACAATGACAAGTATTTATTCATTAAGTGTTGATGGGAAAAATATTACTGAGTTTAGTAAAGGCGAAAAAAATTATATAGGGGCTGCTAAAATAAATGCAACGCATAATTATTTAACATTCACTTTACAAAATACATCACAGTTTCCTGAGTTATATGTAAGTAAACTAAGCGAATACGTTCCTATAAAAATTACCTCTATTAATGCAAGCCTTTCTTCATTGCCTTTAGCTAAAACCGAACTCATTAAATGGAAAGGCGCCGATGGTTTAGAAATAGAAGGTTTATTAACTTATCCTTTGAATTATACTCCTGGAAAAAAAGTACCCTTACTTTTAAATGTACATGGTGGACCTGCTGGGAATTTTGGGCAAACTTGTATTGCTTCCAACCAAGGTACTTATCCAATAGCTTCTTTAAGCGAAAATGGGTATGCTGTTTTAAGACCAAACCCTAGAGGATCAAGTGGTTATGGCAATAACTTTAGAATGGCCAACAGGCAAGATTGGGGTGGTAAAGATTATATAGACTTAATGAATGGTGTTGATCAAGTGATAAAAATGGGTGTTACCGACGAGTCTATGTTAGGTGTTATGGGATGGAGTTATGGTGGTTTTATGAGTAGTTGGATTGTTGGACATACCAATCGTTTTAAAGCTGCCTCTATTGGGGCGCCTGTGGTAGATCTTGGTTTTCAAAATTTAACTGATGATATTGAAGGATTTTTACCTTCTTATTTTAAATCAGATCCTTGGAATAATTGGTCTTTGTATAGTGAGCATTCACCTTTAAAATATGTTCAAAATGTAGAAACCCCTGTAATGTTACAACATGGGGAAGCAGATCAAAGAGTTCCTTTGGGAAATTCTATCATGTTTTACAATGCACTAAGAAGAAGAAATATTCCAGTGAAGCTTTTAGTTTTACCAAGACAACCTCATGGACCTAGTGAACCAAGAATGGTTTTAAAAACAATGCAAACCAATGTGGAGTGGTTTGAAAGTTTACTCAAACCATAAGATTTATTTATTAAAAAAGATAAATATATAAGACTCTACATTACTATTGATCTTAAAAAAATAAAATGAAAAAAATAAAATGGCTTTTAGGTATTGCATTAATAATGCAATGTCATTCAGTGATAGCACAAGCTATTAAAGAAAAAAGTAGAATCATTGTCATAGGTGCACATCCCGATGATTGTGACAATGAAGCAGGTGCCACAGCGGCCTTGCTAGCAAGCATGGGTCATGCCGTAAAATTTGTAGCGGTTACTAATGGGGATGCAGGACATCAAACTATGAAAGGAAAAGAACTAGCTGCACGTAGATATTTAGAAACACAAGAAGTAGCAAAGAGATTAGGTGTTACTTATGATGTATTAGATAATCACGATGGTGCCTTATTACCCACACTAGAAGTAAGACTACAAATCATTAAAAAAATTAGAGAGTGGAATGCAGATGTAGTAATTGCACCAAGACCTAACGACTATCATCCTGACCATCGTTACACTGGTGTACTCGTACAAGATGCAGCTTATATGGTGGAAGTACCGAATGTAGCACCCGATGCACCTGCTCTTAGAAAAACACCTGTATTTTTATATGCAGAAGATCATTTTCAAAGACCGAATCCTTTTAGACCAGATATTGTAGTAGATATTACCACTACTTATGCAAAAAAGATTTCTGCCTTTGATGCGCATGTTTCTCAATTTTATGAGTGGATGCCTTGGATAGGAAGATATGAAAAAGAGGTGCCTACTGGAAAAGAAGAACGTTTAAGCTGGATGATGAAATTATATGATCGTCCTATGAAAGCTAATATCAGAGCCGCTATGGTGAAATGGTATGGTGTAGCAAAGGCTGCAGCAGCTAAACATGCAGAAGCTTTTGAAATTTGTGAATATGGTGCACAACCTAATGAAGCAGAAATAAGAAGATTATTTCCAATGTTAATTAAATAGTATGGCAAGGGCATATAAACCTTTACTAATATCTTTTGTTTTTTCTATAGTAGTGTTGGGTAATCTCAAAGCACAAAGCAATGATTTTTCAACTATAACTGTAAAAAAAACAAAAGATTTTTATTTAAATGGTTTGGGTAATGCTACTGCTTGGAAGAATACCAGCTTTACAAAATTGAATAAGAAATTAACTACGGGGGTTAATTATTCCACGAATTTTAAAATTTTATATTCCGATTCAGGAATCTATTGTTTATATGTATGTGAGGATTCTCTTATTACTTCCACTCTTAGAGAAGATTTTGCAGACTTATATAATGAAGATGTTGTAGAAGCTTTTTTTTGGCCTGATGAAAAATCAGTGTTGTATTTTGAATATGAATTATCTCCTTGGAATTATGAATTACCTATAATAGTTCCTAATTACAATGGAAAATTTTTAGGTTGGAGGCCTTGGCATTATGAAAAAGAAAGAAAAACAAAACATGCAGCTACTATCAATAAACAAGGAGATAAAATAATTGGATGGACTGCTGAATTTTTTATACCCTATGTATTATTAAGCCCATTAGAAAATGTGCCACCCAAAACTGGAACAAAATGGCGCGCAAATTTTTATAGAATTGACTATGATAAAGGTGGCAACTATTGGACCTGGAAGCCAACCAAAATTAGTTTCCACGAATACAAAAAGTTTGGAACTATTATTTTTGAATAAATTATCTAGATGCTAAGAAGGATTAATTGTCTTATCTTTGCCATGAATAAAAAATTTTCTATGTTAACAAATATTGTCATTTTAGTTTGGATTCTTTCAGCTATATACTGCTTGTATAAATTATTTAAAAGATCAAAACTTACCTCATTAGACGGAGTTATTGGTTATTCACCAGGCTTAGAAGTAATAATGGTTGTATTCTTAGGACCTTTATTAGCGGTCATTGATATCTCACTCACTTGGATTAGAATTTACAAAGATGCTGAAGAAGCTAGAAGAAGAAACGATAAATAAATTTGTAAGAAATTATTAAAATTTTCTTGCCTAATTCATTGCATAAAAAAAGCCCCTCAATAATTCGAGGGGCTTTTTAATGTTGATATATTATTACAAGCGAGTATACTTTTCAATTGAAGTTGTTTTAGCAGCCTCATCCACAATTTCTTGTGTATATTCATTCTTGCCAGTTAAAGTAATTTTAACTTTGATATTCATTCCAACAATGCTGGCATAGCTTGATGTACTTGGAACTTCTGTAGAAACACCATTCGCATAAGTGAATGTTCCGTATCCAAATGAATTTTTGAAAGCAGTTTTAGTAGAATCTGTAGCTGCTCTATTTACCCAAATAAAATGTCCGTCTTGAAATACTTTATATTGTACTGCACTGTATTTAGCTAAAATATCTGTTGTATCTGTTCCAGCGATTGACATTCTTGCAGATAATTTCCATAAACCATCTAATTCAGAAGCCGCACCACCAGTAACTTTAGAATAAGTTTCGTTTAATTTGTAAGTAACGCCATTCATAACTAATGCTGCAATATCTTGAACATATCCTGTTTCAGTTTTGGTAATATTTAAAGTAAAACTAGCAGCAGTATCGTTTCCAGATCCAGAATATAAATTAGTCTCTGTAATAACGTTGCCTTCTTTTTTGTAAGAACCTACTCCAAAAGATACTGTAGAATCTCCGTTTAATTTAGCAAATACATAATTTGTAGCGGTGTATATTTTAAATTGGTTAGGGCTGTTTTCAACAGTGTCCTTAGTGCCATCATTTGTCACCGATTTTTCCATTTTGTAAACACCTGCTTGACTGTCTTCAGTCTTAGGAGCACTACAAGCTGTAGTTAATAAAACAATTGCCGTTAGGGCATAAAGAATTTTTTTCATCTATTTGGTTTTTAGTTTAAAATATTAAAAAATTTATTCTAGTATTAATGAATTAGTTTTTAATCAGCTGCATACATTTTTCTATATAGTTGACCCGTAATAAAAACAGCATTATTGTCTTTATTCTTAGCGCCCCAAGCTTTATATTTAGGGTGCTCGTGTATTGCTTTATAGGCTTGATCTGAAGTCCAATGACCAATAGTACAGTTTCTATAAGTTGAAGTAGTATCAGATTCATTGAGTTTTAAATAACTATAATAGTTATTAGGGAACCCTATTTCAACCATAATAGCATTGATTTCTTTTAAGCTAGCAATATAAGTTTTTTCCATCGCTGCATTTTTTACATCATAGAAATGTACAGTAGTGATTGCTTTTTGTGCAGATGCTATCATGTTTAGGCCCATGACGCTCATCATTAATAAGAAGATGGTTTTTTTCATTTTATTGATTTTTTTGAATAAATAAATTAGATAAATTACTTTATATTTAGATAAGATTTTGACTTGTTTTTATAATTGATTCAAATTTTGCTTTATAAAAGAGAGTTAAATATAGTCAATTCATTGGATATTAGTAGCATAGTATATTAAATTATAGTAAATGAAAAAATATCATTTTAAAATCCTAATAGTTTGGTTTTCATTATGTTTATGTCAATTGGCAAAAGCTCAATCAAAGCCGGTTTTCGATATCGTATTAGTAGGTGGTCGTGTCATTGATCCTGAAACTAAATTAGATGCCATAAGAAATATTGGTATCCTTAATGGACGTATTGCTTCAATAAGTACTAATAAATTAATTGGTAAGGAGCTGATTGATGTGAAAGGTTTGGTCGTAGCACCTGGTTTTATAGATATGCATGTACACGGAAGAACCAATCAAGAACAAGAATTTCAATTACACGACGGGCTAACAACTGCTTTAGAATTAGAATGGGGTGTTGAAAATATTGAGCAGTGGTATGATTCTAGAAAATCAAAAGCGCTTATAAATTTTGGGGCAAGTGTATGCTGGCCTTTTGAAAGGTTTAGGTCAATGGAAAAATATAAAGATGCCAACGAAAAATTATTAGAAAATACGATTAATGGTAATAGTTCATTAGAAGGTCTTTTTAATGCAATAGGTGTTTCTTATAAAGACAAATTAAGCAAAGAGGAATCAAACAAAATGTTAATGAATATAAATAAGTCATTAGCAGAGGGCGGCATTGGTATAGGTATTCCAATTGGTTATCTTCCAAAAACAAATCCTGAAGAATTATATGCAGTATATAAGTACGCTGGTGAAAAACAAGTTTTGTTATTCTCACATTTAAGAGAACCCAATATGCTTTCATTTCAAGAAGCCATTGCTAATGCTACTTTAACTCAAGCACCACTTCATATAGTACATATAAATAGTATGGCTTTAGGTCATATTCAAATGGCATTAGAGATGATAGAGGCTGCTAAAAAAAGAGGTGTAAATATCTCCACTGAAATGTATCCCTATACTGCAGGATCAACCTTAATACAATCTGCTATATTTAATGAGGGCTGGCAAGAAAGACTAGATATGTCTTACAACAATTTACAATGGGTATTAACAGGTGAAAGACTTACTAAAGAAACATTCGATAAATTTAGACAAACCGGTGGTACAGTTATAATACATAATATGCAACCTGAATGGTTGAAATTAGGAATGGAAAACGCTGCAGTAATGATTGCCTCTGATGGTATGCCTTATAGTGCATTAGCTCATCCGAGAACAGCCGGAACTTTTTCAAGAGTATTAGGAAAATATGTAAGAGAAGATAAAGTATTAGATTTAAATACCGCCATTGCAAAAATAACATTACTTCCTGCTAAAAGATTAGAATCTATTGCACCATCAATGCATCAAAAAGGAAGAATACAAGTGGGTGCCGATGCTGATATTACCATTTTCAATGCAGATAAAATTATTGATAAGGCTAGCTTTGAAAAGGGATTAGCCTTTTCTGAAGGTGTAGAATTTGTAATAGTAAACGGAACCCTCGTTTTAAAAAATGGTAAAACAGTAACTGGTGTTTTTCCAGGAAAGGCAATTGTTGGAAAATTTAAAAAATAAATTATTGTTTTTATAATATACTATTAACAATTAGAATATTTACGAACGAATATCTTTATAATTATTTTTTAATGTTTGAAGATTAAATTGTGTGCTTATAATTTAATCTAATGGAAATAATAAAAAATTTACAAAATAGAATTTACGAATTAAGAGAGCAAAGAGTAATTCTAGATATGGATGTTGCACAACTGTATGAGGTATATACTAAAGTGCTTAATCAGTCAGTAAAAAGAAATATTGATCGATTTCCTGAAGACTTTATGTTTCAAATAACTGAGAAAGAACTAAAAAGCATTCAAGGTCACAAATTGTGACCTTGAATGCAACAAGAGGATTTAATATTAAATACCTACCCTATGCTTTTACTGAACAAGGCGTCGCTATGCTTAGCGGTATAATCAATTCAAAAAAAGCAATTCATATGAATATTGCAATTATGCGAGCGTTTGTAGAGCATAGAAGGGCGCTACTAATTAAGTCAGATTTATGATGCCATTGAAAATATCATGGACCAGGGTACAGCGTAAACAAAATGGGAAAATAGAACTAGAATAGGATTCAAAAAATAAAAAATTTATTTTTTAATAGGTTGAAACCCCGACTTAGATAAGTCTTCAAATAGTTTTTTTACTTTTTCAATGCCGCTACTATCATTAATATCATAATAGTAATAAACCTCTTCATCTACTTTATGAATTGCGTTTTCTTGAATAGCACCTTGTGATTTATATTCTGCAATGACCCAGTCTGCAACAACCTTATAACTAAGTTTATCATTTTCTGCAAACTTATAGGCTCTGTTTAGTCTGAAGTGGGGGGCTGTAGTATTTATTTTAGTTTCTGGAAAACCAGATAAGATTGAAAATTCAGTTTCCTTCACACCATTTATCTTGGTGCTTCCTGCAATAATAATAGGCTTATTAGGGCCCTTGAAACGCTTTATTGCTCTAAGTCCCATTAAAACTGCAGTTTTATGATGACCATGTTGCCCTTCTTCTGGTAGTAGTGTAAAAACAAAATCATAATTTCTTTCTGCAAGTAAAATATCTAATCTTTTTTCTACATATGGAATATCCCAATTTTTTCCAGTAATATAAGGTTCGATATTGGTAGAATAAAAATCATCAGGCTGTTCCATAAAATAAATATTTCTAATGCCCATAATTTTAGCAGCATTAATAATTTCTTGCTTTCTTATCATAGGTAAATGTGTTCTTGCCACTATTGAATCGGTAATAGGTAAATCAAAGTACATGGCGCCTAATTGTGAATCTGCAAAACCGCCTCCGCCATCGGTCATCACAGCCATGTCCACCGTTCCTTTTAATTCTTTGGTTATTTTAAAAAGTGAAACGGAAAAAGTAGTTTCATCATCTGGATGCGCTGTAATGACTAAAATTTTAGGACCTTGTGCTACAGCTATTAAACTGATAATAGAAAAAAACAAGAAGAGTGCTAGCTTATTCATAAGTAAATATTTAATGTTACCACATAAGGGGCTTCACTAAATTAAGCTAAAGTGGAGAGATTAAGATAAAGTAGAAAGGTCAAGAAAGAATTAAATAACCAAATTCTTTTTAAATTTCTTGTAGTTTGTAATCAGGTTTGTTATATATCCTTTTCTATCTTTTTTCATAGTCGTTCTGGCTTCCTTAGTGTAAGTAGTACCTAAATGATCAAAGAAATGTTTAGAAGAAAAAACTGCCATCTCAACCATTATAGGAAACGTATCTAAGCCTTTTTTTTCTAATAAATAATAAATACTTTTTTTATTAAAACTACCTTTAATCTTACTCACAAATCCTAGTTCTTCTAATTTTTTCAATCTATTAGCTAACATTTTACTAGGTATACTTTCTGGTGATTGTTGAAACTCATTAAATAAAGATTTGTGACCCCAGATCATATCTCTTAAAATTAATAAAGTCCACTTATCGCCAATCAAATCTAAACTAGTGGCTACCGGACAAATGGAACGAAACTCAACAGGGTTTTTCATACCTAAAAATTCTTGTACGAAATTACAATTAATAATTTAATAATATAAAATTCTAATTAAGTCATAAACTTATCATAATCAAGATATTATAATATTTTTTATATCAAAATTGGATAATTTTATAGAAAACATAGAATTTTTTTAGTTTCATTTAGAAAGTTATATTTATCATTCAATAAAACCCTTAAACATGAAAAAAATTATTTTATCATTAACTATGCTTTTGGTAGTTATGTTATCATTTGCACAAAGCACTGAAAAACCTACTTATTATTATGTGAGCTATTTTCAAGCAGACAGAGGTAAGACAAGTGAGTATATCGATTTAATTAAAACCTACGCATCTAAAATTTGGAAAGAAAAAGTAAAGGCAGGTGACGTATCTAGCTATGCATTATATTCTGTAGGTGCAAGCTCTGAGGACGGTGGTTATAATTTAGTTTCTATTCAGTCGGCTAGCTCCATCAATGATTTTTCAAAAACAAGCACTTCAGAATTAATGAAAAGAGCTTTTCCTGGAATGGATAGTACTACATTATCTGCGCTAGCAAGTAAATATACTTCTTTAAGGGTGCCCGTTAAAACTGAAATTTATAAGCATATTGCTGCAATTCATAATCCAGATCAAAAATATGTTGAAATTAATTTCATGAAAACTTTACCTGGAAAAGAAGATGAATATATTAGACAAGAGAAAGAAGTTTACAAACCAATTCACCAAGAATTTATCAATAACGGCAAAAGAACTGCTTGGTATTTTAATCAACTTATTGCGCCTTTAGCAGAAGGTTCAAAATATAATTATATAACTGCTAACTTTTTTAATGACTGGGATAAATCATATAGCATAACTATAGATGAATATGGTAAGGTTTATAATAAACTTTTTCCAAAAACAAGTATTCCAGAAAGCGCAAGAACAATGGTGAAAACTGAAATTTGGACATTAGAAGTGATAGCTAGATAAAATTAATTATACAACTTAAAAAATGAAATAAAATGAAGAAAATATTATTATTGGTTGCAGTGGTATTAATATCTGTAACCTATGTAAATGCACAAAAGGTTTTCTCTATACATGCTGTAAGAGTGGAGGGAAATATAGCTGCTTTTGAAAAAGTTCAAGCATTAGATTATAAAGTAGCTCAAGATGCAGTAAATAAGGGTGATGTAGCTTTTTGGGCAGCATTAAAAGTTGAGAAATTTGACGCTTTTGATGATGAAAAAGGATACAATTATATTTTTGTTCAATGGGCAAATAGTATTGATGAATTATTAAGCACTAAGTCAGCTTGGTGGAATAATAAATCAAAAGTACTTAGCGCTGCAGAGCAAGAAGAATTAAAAACATTATCTGCTACTTTTAATTGGACAAAAGATGCAAGAAACGTTTTTGTAACTGAAGATATGTTGAGTGGATCTGGTGGAGAATTTGTACAATTTAATTTTGGACGTCCGGCAAGTGTTTCAGGTTTTATAGCCGAAAACAAAGCGCTTTGGAAACCATTTTATGAAAAAAATATGACAAAATTAAATATGGGTGGATGGGGCGTTGCCAGAAGATTAACTACTGGTAGTGATTCAGATAGCCCAACTATTATGTCATGGGATTCTTTTAAAACAATGAGCGATTTAATGAAATATAGAATTGGCTTCCCTTTGCCTAAGGAAATGACAGATAAATCTAAAATGAGTCAATATATGCCTAATGGCTTTTCAAGTCAACCAATATTTTCTATTATTAAATACACAAAAGACCCAGTTAAGTAAATTAATTTACGAATCTTATACAAAAAAGGCCCCTTGATGTTTCAAGGGGCCTTTTTAATTTTAAAAATAAATTAGTGTTTAGTATACTCTCCTTTAGTGTTTACTGACATTAATATTTTCCAAGTAACAGATTTATGAAAAGCGCCTGTTCCACCTATCAATTTTCCAATTTCAGTTAAATCAGGATAAGTGGGTGGAGTTGACCAGCCACCATCTAATACATCTTCATAATTTGTATAGCCATCAGCAGATACATAATTCCAATCATAGCCAGTGCCTACTGGTGATATTACACTTGAAGTAGACCAAGTTTTTTGATTCACTGCGCCTGAAGCCATTGATTTTTTAATAAATGTTCCCCAAATCTTTGTTTGTAATTGATTCATTTTATCTACATCAGATACTTTAGAGTAATTAATTTTTATAAAATTACGCTGGCCATCCACTGACTCATAGTTAGACATATTTAACATTGCCATTCCAACTCTATTGTTATCAATATTTAGTCCTCTTTGAACAAAGACTGCCTCGTCTTTACCCATAGATGCCATTACTTTTTTTGCACCATAATCAAATGTTTCATTTAAATCATGCATGTTTTGTTTTGAACCTATAGTTATTAAAAAAAGAATATTAGGCTCTGATTCAGGGCCGGCAACTCTTTCTAATACATGCCAACTAGTTAACTTGCCTTCTTTAACTAAAACTTGTGCAACTTTACTCCAAAAATGTTCTTCGTTTTCTAACATCACTTTTAAGTCATTGCCGCCTACTTTTCTATAATCATGCATTACATAATACGGCTGTGTTAGCTGTGCGAAACTCATAATGCAAATAAGCATTGTGATTACAAGAGATACTGTTTTTTTCATAGTTTATTTATTGGTTATTATAAATATAACTCTCTTTTTGAAACTAAAAAATAATTTATACTTAAATAAATACCTATTGCTTATAGCTTCACCATCTTAAACTGTTGCACTATTTTGTTGTCATTGGAGCTTACCTTAATTATATAAGTACCTGCCGATAATTGACCAAGTGTAATTGGCATTCCTGCTGTAAGGTTTTGTTTAATAGCTACTCTTGTGCCAGTAGCTAAATCATATACCTCTATATTTAGCCTTTGATAGCCTTTAACTACAAAATCAAAGTTCAGTTGATTCACAAAAGGGTTTGGTGCTAGTTTTATAAACTCACCAGCACTTAAATTAATAACATCGGTTACTAAAAAATAATAAGGACTACTTAATGCGCTTACACATCCGTTCTGGGTGGTTTTCACGGTGTAGGACCCTACTTTAGATGGATCTGAAAGTTTAATTTTTTGAGTAGTATCGGTTATAGCGGTGCCGTCTTTGAACCATACATTGCCTATGCTTGCGCTAGATATAAGGTTGTTGGTTGGTGTGGTTGGTGTAGAAAACTTAAGCAGCTTAATAGCATCTGTAGTTTTAGTACATCCATTTGTATCTATTCTAGTAACATAAAATGTGTCATTAGTCTTAAATACCAATTGGTCCGTGTTAGTAGCTTTTACTTTATTATTTACATACCATATTGTACTATCAGATTTTGAATAGTTAGTTAACTTAACCGTTGTACTATCAGTACCACATATACTATACTGTGTTTTATCAAAAATTGGTTTAGGAGCATCAGCACAACTCACTTGGTATATAATAGATGCTCTTTTGATATTATTAAAATCATACATCAATAAGGCATTTGTATTTTTTTTAAAATTGGGGTATTTAATTAGATTCATTTCTTTAAAGTAGGTGCTATCTAATTTTTTTCCAGATTCTAACTTAATATCGCGTATAACTGTTTTTTCAAATTTACCATTCACTACTTTATAATAATACCCCAAAGTTGGACTTCCATCAACATAATTTTTTGGATCAAGTCCCCAATTACCTGGTATCATTTCAATGCCTTCTGCGGTTTCGTCAATATCTAAGCCATGCGAAAATAAACCTGTGCCTCTGTCAATGCCGCTATCTTTGAAAAATTGTGTGGTTAAATCTTTACCATTTAAACCCAACACCTTCCAGCCATAGGTTGTTCTATTAAAATTCAGTTTATAATAATTATTCACATAAAAACCTCCAACTACAATTTCTTCTTCACCATTTTTATCTATATCCATTTTATAGGCTGTAATTTTTTCATGAATATTGAGTCGATAATAATCATCGGCATCTAGTTTTGAATATTTAACGGGTATTAAAATTGAGTCTCTATTTAAACTAATGGTTTCTAACTTTTTAGTGTTGAAGTTATATGTAGCATAAGTAAATGTTTTGAAATTATAAGGCTGCCAATCTGGTTCACCAATATCTTTAGAATTAGAATTATCAAATATTATTGTAGCAAATTCATTTTGATTATTGGTGTTGGCAACATTAAATAATGGGTACCTGCTCACC
Organism: Chitinophagia bacterium; assembly: GCA_009928005.1. Taxonomy (GTDB): domain Bacteria; phylum Bacteroidota; class Bacteroidia; order Chitinophagales; family Chitinophagaceae; genus Sediminibacterium. Next base: position 19,979 of record RFVO01000010.1, read on the forward strand.
CAATGGTCAAATCTTTTACCCCAAGTATCAGATAAGTCAGTATTAATTCTAAAAAAATTTTTATTGATTTTATCATATTTATATACATTAACATAGTTTGGTCCTCTGTCAGTTGCAATTATTTCATCAGCTCCGTCTTTATCAATATCTGCAACATAGGTTGACTCTACATTTAAGCTGTTTGCGTCTAGGGTTAATGTATCAAATGATTTTCCATTATTTATAAAAACTTTGTCTGGCCAATTATCATTAATCATTTCCGGACTTAATTTTCTATTACTGTCTGCACCGTGATAATTTTGTATTAAATAATGGTAATCATTTAGTCCATCTCCATTAAAATCTCCATAACCTCCAAGCCACATGTCTCCTTTAGCTTTAATTACATAATTTGTATCTAAAACATATTGACCATTTTTGTTTTGAATAAAAATGCCTTTTAAATACTCTCTTGTAGCATTATTACTTGGAAATAATTGGAATGTTAAATCTGGTAAGCCATCTTTGTTAAAATCATATAAATCTACTCCTTGATTGGTTCCAATATTACCAATTTGCCCATTTGCATTTCCATTTCCTGGTGCAGCTGAATCAATACCTCCATTATTTCTTTTTAACCATGAAGAAAAGCCTTGAGGGAAAACTAAAATACTATCTTTTACAATCCACTTTTGAGAAAAAGCTTCATTAAAAATTGAAGTAAGTAAAATGAAGCCAATAATTAAATATTTTTTATTCATTTAATATTTTAATCTAAATTTTTTATTAATCTTAAATCCCTTTTTGGTATTCTCCCACCAAAAGACAGCACCTTTAGTGTTACTTAAAGTACTTTTTCTATAAGTAGGATAAAATAAATCCATATCTCCATCTTTGTCTATATCATAAGCCCATACCTGAAGCTCCCCAATTAAGCTATTATCCTTTTCTATGTAGTTTGCTCTATACTCAAATTGAGAACCTGTATTTTCATAGTATTCTTGAAGATAATCCCAGGGTGCACCAACTTTTGATTGAGCGCTTCCCACAATTAAATCAAGATCTCCATCTCCATCGCCATCTACCATATTAATTCTTTCAGCAGATTCTATTTCACCCAAAAAATAAACGTATTTTTTTATGGTTTTGCCCACTACCGGAAAATTCTTAACGCCTGTTTTTGTAAGCACAGATAGGGTTTGGGACATATCGGTAGAATTATACCGATTGTTTTCATCTAACTGATTTACATATAAATTAATCATATCTATTTTCCCATCACCATCAAAATCTAATTTATTTCCAATAGCTTGATTGAAAAAATTGGGTTTAGGTAAAGTTCCTCTTTGAAATTTATTATCCCCTAAATTTTTTAAATAATCTCCATGGTCCAAATCAGATAATAAAACATCATCCTTTCCATCAAGGTCCCAATCAAACATTGTTATGTTAAAAGATAATGGTTTATTGGGTTCATCAAGTACTTCTACTGGTTGATATTGTAATTTACCTTTTGATAATAGTAAACATATATAATTACCAATATATTTTACAGTACTACCTGGTGCACCATTTTGACCTGTCCACCATTCACCCATATATGATAATCCAAAATCAGCATATCCATCGTTATTTAAGTCTCGATAATCAATTATTACATGTTGAAGGGAATCTCTAACAGAAGGTTTGAAATCTTTAAGATTAAAAGAATAAATATTGTTTCCTAAATAATCTTTTATTTCAAAAATGGATGGCAAGGGAGATTTTTCAGAAACTCTTCTATAAGAAACTATATCTGGAACACCATCTTGATTAAAATCATAAACAGTGCTTTTTCCAGCTGCATGGTCGTTCCAATTTAAATCCGGAAATAAATCAGTATTCACTGTAGGAAGTATAGGTATATTGGTAACTGTAATTGTTTTATCACTTGAATTAGTTGATGTCGCTTTTGATTTAACAACTACTTGAACAGAATAATTACCCATTCTTTTATGACCAGGAATATTTAAACTTAAACTAGCAGCTGTTATAGTGGTATCAAGTTTGAATATTTGTTTAGCGCTATCTGTCCAGGTGCTAGTTACTGAATATATAAAACCTGCAGCTGGAACTTTAGTACTTACTGTTATAATAAGAGGCAGTGTATCTGAAACATAATATGTTCCTGTATCTAAGTTGGTTGAAAATTTAACCGCTTCTTCTGGAACTACTACTACCGGTGGTGTAACAGCCACTTCCGATTTTTTACATGCAATGAGAAACAAGAATCCCAAGACAAAAACGACTCTTTTCATAAAATATAATTTTATGCTCTTGGGGTACTCAAATATATAAAAAAGCCCCGAACAATCGTTCAGGGCTTGTGGCACCACCCGGGCTCGAACCGGGGACACAAGGATTTTCAGTCCTTTGCTCTACCAACTGAGCTACAGCGCCATCCTTTAAGTTCATTTTAGTCTTAGAACCTTTATGAACCGGGGAGCAAATATAGGCCAGGCGGCCTTAAATAGCAAAAAATATGGATTCTTTATTGAAAATCGGTCATTTACTAAGCCGATGTGGCTACTATAAAAAAGGAGATAATAATTAAAGCTAGACCCAACCATTGCTTAAGACTTAGTCTCTCTTTAAAAAAGAAGTAGCCAATTAATACTGATAAAAGCTGGCTACTTATAATTAATATATTAATAACCATTATAGGCAAGTACTGATATGAAATATTAATAGCAAGTCCTCCTGACACTAATAATAAACCCAATTTTAAATATGTGAAAATATGTTTAGCACTTATAAAATTAAATAAGTTTTTAAATAAGCCATCTCGTATTACTAATACCAGTCCAAATAACATAGCTGTTGTTTCAATCACTAAACTAAAACCAAGTGGTCCCCACCAACTTATTGGATAAGTATAAAGCGCATAAGAGCTACCCCAAAAAAAGCTAGCCAATACGCCGTATAACATTCCATTTTTTTGTTCGCTAATACTTGATTGCTGTTTGCCTTGAAAATATAAAAGCAGTAAACCTGCTGTTGAAAAAATAAAGGCGTATAAATAATTAACTTTCCAAACTTCACCTACAATAAATACAGCTGTTAAAATAGTAAATAATTTTATCGCAGATACAGGCACCACAATACTTACAGGCGCCTTCTGTATGCCTCTTAAAAAAAACACTAAACCGAAAATATTAAATACACTTAATGCAATGGTTAATAAAAAAGGAGTACCGAAACTTAAAGGATGCACCGTCCAGCCTTTAAAAAAAATGCTTTCTCTACAACCAAAATATAAAATAGAAAAAATTAAAGATGCAAATATGCCTCTGTAAAACATGCCTATTTGATAAGGTATCGTTTGCGTTACTTTTTTCCAATATGCATTACTGATGGCAAAACAAAGCGCGCCAATTAAGACAAATACAATTCCCATTATTAATATTCACAATTTTTCGGCGTTCTTGCAAAAGGAATTACGTCTCTAATATTGGTCATGCCTGTAACAAATTGTATCATTCTTTCAAAACCTAAACCAAAGCCTGCATGCGGCACAGTTCCAAATCTTCTAGTATCTAAATACCAACTCATGTCTTCTAAAGGTATGTGCATGGCCTTCATTCTTGCTTCTAATTTGTCTAAACGCTCTTCTCTTTGACTACCACCCACAATTTCTCCAATGCCTGGGGCTAGTATATCCATCGCTGCTACAGTTTCCTTTCCAGGCTCACAGCCGTCGTTCATACGCATATAAAATGCTTTGATTGCCGCTGGATAACCTGTAACAATAACTGGTTTTTTAAAATGTTGCTCTACTAAATATCTTTCATGCTCACTTTGTAAATCAATTCCCCACTTCACTTCGTATTGGAATTTCTTTTTCTTATAGTGATTACTATTTAATAAAATTTCAATTGCTTCTGTATAAGTAATGCGTTCAAAATTATTATTAATAACTAATTCTAATTTTTCTCTTAAACCTAGGCCACTTCTTTTTTCAGTAGGCAATTGTTTTTCTTCTTCTGCTAAACGTGCATCTAAAAAATCAATATCATCTGCATTATTTTTTAATGCATAATTAATTAAATGTTTTATAAAGGCTTCCGCTAAATTCATATTGTCTTCAATATCATAAAAAGCCATTTCAGGTTCAATCATCCAAAACTCTGCTAGGTGTCTAGTAGTGTTTGAATTCTCTGCGCGAAATGTTGGACCAAAAGTATAAATCTCTGAAAAGGCCATGGCGCCTAGCTCTCCTTCGAGTTGACCACTCACTGTTAAGTTAGTTCCTTTACCAAAAAAATCTTGTGTATAATCAATTTCACCTTTATCATTTTTAGGAGCACCATCTAAAGGAAGTGTAGTAACTCTAAACATTTCACCTGCACCCTCTGCATCTGAACTTGTAATAATAGGGGTATGCAAATACACAAAGCCTCTTTCGTTGAAAAACTGATGTACCGCAAAAGCAAGCGCATGTCTTAATCTAAAAACAGATCCAAAAGTATTGGTACGAAAACGCAAATGCGCTTTCTCTCTTAAAAATTCTAAAGAATGTTTTTTAGGCTGTAAAGGAAATTTTTCTGCATCACTATCTCCTAAAATTTCAAGGGTCTTCGCTTTTACTTCTACGTTTTGTCCTTTTCCTAAACTTTCTACCACGGTACCTACTATTTTTAAAGAAGCGCCGGTTGTAACGCGTTTTAATAAGGCTTCGTCAAATTCTCCCAATGTGGCCACTATTTGAATGTTTACGTTGGTACTTCCGTCGTTTAAAGCTATGAACTGATTGTTTCTAAAAGTACGCACCCATCCCATTACCACCACTTCTGTTCCAGTAGGCGTGCCCGATAACAATTGCTTTATTTTGATTCTGTTGTTGAACATGTTTCTGATTTCGAATGGCAAAGATAATCGGTTTCGAGGGCCAAATACCCTGTTTTTGGTATAAAAACAGATAAAAAATTGTTTTTTTGTTAAAAAATCTGCTTAACATTGCAGTAGCAACGAGCAAATTGATTCTTTTTAATGTTGATAGCTCGCTACACCAATTCCCTATATTCAATTTACGGTCTCAATATTTTCGACCGAAATTTCAAAAAGTGTTCAAATAAGCCCAAATCTTGATTCGATTTTTAAATAAACCCTAGTTCAAAGTGCCAGAAAAAGACGAAAAACCAAAAAGGGGACGTAAACCCGTTGCAGCTGCCCCAGCCGCAAAAAAAGTAGTAGCCTCTAAAAAAGCAGAGCCTACTAAAAACAATACCGAAGACGATAAGGCTTCTAAAATTGCCCAGGCATTGTTTGGCGATGAAAGTGAAGCAAGTAGCGAAGCGGTGGCTAGCCCCGCACAAAACAATGCTTCTACTCAAGCGCCAACTTCAGCAGATCAGGCCAACGCAGTTGGTACTCCTAATGGAGGCCCTAACACACCTGCGCAGCGTTATCCTCAACCTAAAAAAGAACCTGTATTTAGTGTAGAGTTTGATGGCGTTATTGAGTCTGAAGGTGTTTTAGAAATGATGCCTGATGGTTATGGTTTTTTACGCTCTTCAGATTACAACTATTTATCTTCTCCCGATGATGTATATGTATCTCCCTCTCAAATAAAATCATTTGGTTTAAAAGTAGGTGATACAGTGCACGGCACCGTTCGTGTTCCTCGCGAGGGTGAAAAATATTTTGCATTGACTAAAGTGAGTCAAGTCAATGGAAAAAATCCGGATGAAATTCGTGATCGTATTCCTTTTGATTATCTAACGCCTATCTTTCCTTTTGAGAAATTAAATTTATATACATCTGCTACTAATTATAGTACGCGTATCATGGATTTATTTACACCCATTGGAAAAGGACAAAGAGGTTTAATTGTAGCCCAACCAAAAGTGGGTAAGACTATGTTGTTGAAAGAAGTGGCGAATGCTATTGCTGCCAACCACCCAGAATGTTATTTGATCATATTATTAATAGATGAAAGACCGGAAGAGGTAACAGATGTAGAGCGCTCTGTAAAAGGAGAGGTAATCGCATCTACTTTTGATGAGCCTGCAGAAAAACACGTTAAAGTTTCTTCAGTGGCATTACAAAAAGCAAAACGCTTGGTAGAGTGCGGACACGATGTAGTTATTTTATTAGATTCAATTACACGTTTAGCTCGTGCACACAATACGGTGGCGCCAAGTTCTGGTAAAGTATTATCGGGTGGTGTAGAAGCTACCGCCTTACTTCGTCCAAAACAATTTTTTGGTGCAGCGCGTAAAATTGAAAATGGTGGATCACTTACTATATTAGCAACTGCCTTAATTGAAACAGGTTCAAAAATGGATGAGGTTATTTTTGAAGAGTTCAAAGGAACAGGTAATATGGAATTAGTATTAGATCGTCGTTTAGCGAACAAGCGTATTTTCCCAGCTATTGATTTAGTGGGATCAAGCACGCGTCGTGACGACTTATTATTAGATAAAGAAGTATTAGGTAGAATGAATATTCTTCGCTTATTCATAAATGATATGAACAACGACGAAGCAATGAATGAATTATTAAAACGTATGCGAGGCACTAAAGACAACGAAGAGTTTTTAGCCAGCATGAACCGTTAGTTCGGTCTTATGCTCTTTTTTTAGAGGGGTGCTTTGCCAATTTTATTGACTTCAGCTCTGTGCCCATATCTTTAATTGCCTTTTCTAACTTTGTAAGCTTTTCCAAGGTTGGAAATTTATTGCCCATCCTATATTGACGCATCATGATTCGGCTAATTCCAGCCCTATCCGCAACAACCGATGCGTTTAAAAAGCTTTTGTCTTGAAAGAGGCCGGAAATATCATATTGAATTTCAAAAGCAAATTTATCTTCTTTTAGTTGATGGAAGTTTATTAAAAGCTTCTTCATTTTTGTTTCTATTTGGGACACGGTTTTCCCAGAATCTACTAATAAATTATCTTCATAAAGAACCCTTCCCCATAGTGGTCCCTTGCCTTCGGTATCAATTATTAAGATTATCTTTTTTTTCATTTTATTTATTTTTAATCCCCACGTGTTTAAATATACTTTTTAACGTGCTAGGGTTTATTTCGTCTTTGCCATGAAAGGGTACCGTTACTTTACCCTTTTTTAATTCATGAATATATTGTCTATGGCTTCCTTTTTGATTTTTAATAATCCAGCCATCTTTTATTAATATCTGTTGAATTTGTTTTGCATTCATTCAATCTGTCTTTATAAAGGTAACAAAATTGTTACCAATAAAATTACATTTTTTAAATGCCTGTTTTTCAAGTATAAATACTTGCTAATTGGGGTTGAATTTTATCTGATTACTTTTTCTTCACATCAGCCGCATTCGAGGCTTCTTCCTTAAAGTAATTACTATTCTCAATTTCCTCACGTACTTTTTCTGGTACTAAATAACGAATTGTTATTCCTTCTTTTCTATTATTGCGAATTAATGTAGCAGATAGTTGTAATAAAGGTGCATCTAATATTAAAACGCGTGCACCATATTCATTATTAATATCAAATCCATCGCGACGATATACAATGAATGAATAATTTTTAATTAGGGTTTCAAAGTTTTTCCATTTCGGTAAATTCTGAAAACTATCTGCACCCATAATTACTGAAAATTCGTGTTGAGGATATTTTTCTTCTAAATATATAAGTGTATCAATAGTATAAGAAGGCTTCGGTAAAGAAAATTCTATATCAGAAACTTTTAATTGTGTATCATCTTCAATAGCTAGTTTCGCTAAGTGCAAGCGGTCGTATTCATTTAACAAACTTCCCTGTGGTTTCAATGGATTTTGTGGAGAGACCACCAACCACACCTGTTTTAGATCTGAATGATTGGCTACATAACTTGCTACCATTAAATGGCCGTTGTGTATTGGATTAAAAGAACCAAAAAACAAACCAATCTTCATTTTATAATATATTGATTATCAATTAATTATTTCAATATTGGGTTTAATAAAAATACTGTCTGCCTCATTCATTCTAAGACTTAATTGATAACCCGCCACCGAAATTGATATAGGATCCCCCAATGGAGCAATTTGCTCAACCGTAATTAATTCGCCAGGTATACATCCCATCTCCATTAACTTCAAAAAGATTTCATCATTTTCAAAAGAATGAATAACGCCCGACTCCCCCATTTTTAACTCAGATAGTTTCTTCATATTAATACTGCAAAGATAGTTTCTGTTTTACACAAATAGTTACGAAATTTGGAGCATTGAAAAACAATCTATTATGTCATTAAATATCTCTTTTAATACGGCCGATAAAAAAGCAACATTAGGCAATCGTTTGGCACTAAAGACTTTTATTGAAAAGTCTTTGAAAAAAGAAGGCATGATCATTGAGACGCTTCAATATATATTTTGTTCTGATAAATACTTGCTAGGCATTAATAAATCCTACCTACAACACGACTATTATACCGATATAATTAGTTTCGACCTATCTGAAACCAAGGGTCGGTTAATTGGAGAGGTATATATAAGCATTGACCGAGTAAAGGATAATGCAAAAACCCATAAAACGTCCTTAAAGGAAGAATTGTTAAGGGTAATTTTCCATGGAGCACTACATTTTTGTGGTTACAAGGATAAAAAAGCAGCTGATATCAAAAAAATGCGGGCCCAGGAGGATAAATGGCTGATTTCCTACTTAAAATATATAGCCTAAATTAGTTTTACTCCATAATTCTATCCAAAATGTTCCACATGGAACATATTTAAAATCGGGTCTTCTGGGTGAAGCGATCGAACAGTCGAGAAATAGGCTTTTTTTCTAAATGCCCGTGATTCCCAGTAGAATATTGATATTAATTGAATTGCTTGGTATTCAATACAGGCTTATCTTTGCACACTTATATGTTTCCCAAATACAATGTCATAGTAGTAGGTGCCGGCCATGCAGGCTGTGAAGCAGCAGCGGCAGCGGCCAATATGGGCTCCAAGGTTTTATTGGTGACCATGAATATGCAAACCATTGCCCAAATGAGTTGTAACCCCGCCATGGGTGGAATTGCTAAGGGCCAGATTGTAAGGGAAATAGATGCCTTGGGTGGATATAGCGGCATCGTCACTGACCTAAGTACGATTCAATTTAGAATGCTTAATAAAAGCAAGGGGCCTGCTATGTGGAGTCCTAGAGCTCAGAACGACAGGCAATTATTTGCTACCAAGTGGAGGGAGATGCTAGAAAACACGCCAAATGTTGACTTTTACCAGGATTCAGTGAATGAATTAATCATTAAAAACAATAAGGCCTGCGGGGTTATTACAAGTTTAGGTCATAAAATAGATGCAGATGCTGTCATTATCACAAGCGGAACCTTCTTAAATGGAATCATACATATAGGTGAGAAACAAATCGGAGGGGGAAGGGTTGCAGAAAAAGCTGCAACAGGTATTACCGAACAGCTTGTTTCTTTTGGATTAGAATCAGATAGGCTTAAAACTGGGACACCTCCAAGGGTGGATGGCCGTAGTTTAGACTATTCAAAGATGGAAGAACAAAAGGGTGATGAAGATGTTGTAGGCTTCTCTTATATGGATATACCTAGAATTAAGGCAGAAAATCAAAGATCTTGTTATATAACTTATACAGATTCTATAGTACACGATATATTAAGAACTGGTTTTGATCGTAGTCCAATGTACCAGGGTCGTATTGAAGGGGTTGGTCCAAGATACTGCCCAAGTATAGAAGATAAGATTAACCGATTTGCTGACAGAGAAAGACATCAATTATTCGTAGAGCCAGAAGGATGGAATACGGTTGAAATATATGTAAATGGGTTTAGCACTAGTTTACCAGAAGAAGTACAATACGAAGCTCTTCGTAAAGTGCCTGGATTTGAGAAGGCGCGCATGTTCCGTCCAGGATACGCCATTGAGTACGATTATTTTCAACCAACTCAATTAACCTACACCTTAGAGACCAAAGCCATCAGCAACTTATATTTCGCTGGACAAATCAACGGCACCACGGGTTATGAAGAAGCAGCATGTCAAGGTATAATGGCTGGCATTAATGCACATTTAAAAATTAATAAAAAGGAGCCACTCATCTTGAAAAGATCAGACGCTTATATTGGTGTTTTAATTGATGATCTTATCAGCAAAGGAACAAACGAACCATATAGAATGTTTACTTCAAGAGCAGAATTCAGAACCTTATTAAGACAGGACAATGCAGATTTAAGATTAACAGAACTAAGCAATCAATTAGGTTTTGCAAGCGCAAATAGATTACGTAAAGTAGAAGAAAAAAGGAATGAAGTTGCCAACATAAAAACAATACTTTCTAATCAAACAATTATACCAGAAGAGGTAAATAGTTTTTTAACAAGTATTGATTCCATGGTCATTACAGAAAAACAAAAAGCCTCAAAACTTTTGCTACGACCCAATATTAGCCTGAACCAGGTCATTGAAAATTGTGCCGATTTAAAAGAAAAATTAATTGATAAAGAAGTTGATCATTTGGAACAAGCTGAAATACAAATAAAATACGAGCGTTATATTGAGAAAGAAAAAGAAATTGTGGATCGCATGTTAACGCTTGAAAATAAAATGATTCCTGATAATTTTGATTACGATAAATTATCAGCACTTTCTATTGAGGCGCTTCAAAAATTCAAAAAAATTCGTCCGCTCACTATTGGACAAGCAAGTCGTATTAGTGGTGTCAACCCTAGCGATATCCAAATTCTTATGGTTTTTATTGGGCGTTAAATTTAAAAGAATTTTTATTAAGGCGCCATTCATAAAAAACCTCCAATTTCCCGTTTTTTCACAAATTCTTTTTAGTAGCTTTAGTATCTTTCTTTACAACTAAAATTAAGAAACACATGAAGCGAATTTTTGTATGGGCCTTGCTTATGTGCACAGCAGTATCTGCGATCGCACAGGAATCATTCCCAATCAATGGTATTAGAGATATTCGAACAGGCTTATATGCTTTTACGAATGCCACTATTATTCAAAATGAAAAAACAAAGCTTGAAAAAGCAACCTTATTAATTAAACAAGGAAAAATTATTGCAGTTGGTACAAACGTTGCTATACCAAAAGATGCAGTTATCGTAAACTGTGAGGGTAAATTTATATATCCCTCTTTTGTGGACCCATTCACCGATTATGGTGCAGGTCAAGCAAAAAGACCTGCAGGCGCATTCAACTATGGGGGTCCTGGTCAATTCCTGTCCAATAAGCCAGGTGCTTACAACTGGAATCAAGCCATTAAACCAGAAATTAATGCATCAGATGTATTTAATATAGACGAAGCTGCAGCAAAAGGTTATAGAGCTAATGGCTTTGGTGCAGTTTTTACACATATTAAAGATGGTATCGCAAGAGGAACTGGCGCTGTGGTAACATTATCTTCTGAAAATAATAATCAAGCAATACTTAAAACAAAGGCTGCTGCGGTTTATTCTTTTGAAAAGGGTTCTTCAACACAATCTTATCCATCTAGCTTAATGGGAAGTATTGCTTTATTGCGTCAAACTTATTTAGATGCAAAATGGTATCAATCAAAACCAGCCGGTGAAGGCGTAAACCTATCTTTAGAAGCGTGGAACAATACACAAAATATTCCTCAAATTTTTGCGGCAGATGATAAGTGGAGCGCAGTTCGTGCAGACAGATTGGGTGATGAGTTTGGCGTACAATATATTATTAAAGGTGGTGACAATGGATATCAAAGAATTGATGAAATTGTAAAAACGAAGGCTGCCTATATATTAAATGTAGATTTTCCTGAAGCCATGGATGTTGAAGATCCTAACGATGCGCGTTTTGTTTCTTTAGCAGATATGAAACATTGGGAATTGGCACCTACTAATTTAGCGGCCTTTGAAAAAGCAAATATTCCTTTTAGTATTAGTAGCAGTGATTTAAAAGATAGTAAAACATTTTTGGCCAATATTAAAAAAGCTATTCGCTTTGGCTTATCTGAAACAAAGGCCTTAGAGGCTTTAACTAAAACACCCGCAACAATGTTGGGTGTTTATGATCAAGTGGGTTCTTTGGAAGCGGGCAAGTTCGCTAATTTTATTATTACTACCGAGCCTGTGTTTTCAAGCAATGCAAAAATTATAGAAAACTGGGTGCAAGGAAATAAATATGAAGTAACAAATGGTGAGTGGAATAACTTCGCGGGTAAATACAAATTAACATTGAATGTGGGTGGGGTGAACACAGACTATAATTTAGAAGTTAAAAAAGATTTATCAGCCTCCATTATTGGTACCGATACTTTAAATGCAAAAATTACCATTAATGAATCTTTGGTTAAAATTTCTTTCCCTAATAAAAAAGGAAAGGGTGCTGAACAAATTAGATTAGGTGGTGCTATTGTGGGCGCTAACTGGTCTGGTATTGGAACCGATCCAGCTGGCAATAAAAACACATGGACCGCTTCATTTGTGGGTCCAATGACTGCAACAGCAGATACTAAAAAGAATGCAGATACTTTAAAACCGCTTGCAAAAATAACCTTCCCTTTTGCTGGTTTTGGAAATGAAAAAATACCCACACAAGAAACTATTTTAATTAAGAACGCTACTGTTTGGACCAATGAGAAAGAAGGCGTTTTAAATAATACGGATGTCTTATTAAAGAATGGTAAAATTACGAAAGTGGGAAAAGATATTACAGAGGCGGGTGCAAGAATTATTGATGGTACGGGTAAACATTTAAGCGCGGGCATTATCGATGAACACTCTCACATTGCAGCATTGTCAATTAATGAAGGTGCTCAGTCTGTTACAAGCGAAGTGCGTATTGCAGATAATTTAAATCCAGAAGATATTAATATCTATCGTCAATTAAGCGGTGGTGTTACTTCATCTCATATCTTACACGGTTCTGCCAACACGGTGGGTGGACAAACTCAATTAATAAAACTCCGTTGGGGTGCTAATGACCAAGATTTGAAATTTTCGGGAGCAGATGGTTTTATCAAATTTGCCTTAGGTGAAAACGTTAAGCGTACCACTAGTTCAAGTAACAATCGTTTCCCAGATACAAGAATGGGTGTAGAAGAGGTATTGAATGATGCTTTTGATAGAGCAGTAGATTATCAAAAAGCAATGAAAGAAAATCCCAACACAAGAAGAGATCTTGAATTAGAAGCATTGGTGGAAATATTAAATAAAAAACGTTTTATTACCTGTCACTCTTATGTTCAGCCAGAGATTACTTATATGATGCGTGTAGCAGATAAATATGGTTTTACCGTAAACACTTTCACACATATATTAGAAGGCTATAAAGTGGCTGATAAAATGAAAAAGCATGGTTCAAGCGCTTCTACATTTTCTGACTGGTTTATGTATAAAACAGAGGTACAAGATGCCACTGGTTATAATGCAGCTATTATGCAAAAAGTGGGCTTGAATGTTTGTATTAACTCTGATGATGCGGAGATGGCTAGAAGATTAAATCAAGAAGCTGCTAAGACTGTAAAATACGGTGGCGTTTCTGAACAAGAAGCTTTTAAAATGGTAACCTTGAATCCAGCAAAAGCTTTACATGTAGCGGATAAAGTAGGTAGTATTAAAACAGGTAAAGACGCCGATGTGGTTTTGTGGTCTGATAATCCTTTAAGTATTTATGCAAAATCTTTATATACTATCGTTGATGGTACTATTTATTTCGATAGAGAAAAAGATGCAGCTATGCATAAAGAGGTAGCCGCAGAAAGAACACGCTTAATACAAAAAATGTTAGGAGAGAAAAAAGCAGGTGGTGCTACAAGACCCGCTACGCCTAGCTATCAAGTGCTACTAAATTGTGGCGATCACGACCATGAAGATGAAATGGTTACTATTTACGAAACTCAAAAAGATTAATTTATGCAAAAGAAATATACCACCCTATTAATTGTATCTATTGCGCTTTTTCAATTAAAAGCAATCGCACAGGAGACGGTGTATCCTGTTGGTCCGCAAGCGGGTCCCATTGTTATAACACACGCAACTATACATGTTGGCAACGGAACTGTCTTAACCGACGCTTCGGTATCCTTTGATAAAGGAAAAATTACAGGTGTAGGCGCTTCTGTATCATCAACTGGCGCTACTATTATAGATGCAACAGGAAAACAAATATATCCGGGTTTAATAGTTCCGCTTTCTAGTTTAGGTTTAAAAGAAATTAATAGTGGTGTGCGCGGTAGTAACGATTTTCAAGAAATTGGAGAAAACAATGCCAGCATAAGAACTATTGTTTCTTATAATACCGACTCTAAAGTCATTAATGTTTTGCGTGCCAATGGTGTGCTACTAGCACATGTAGCACCGATGGGAGAGCTTATTGAAGGTAGTTCTAGTGTTGTACAATTAGATGCCTGGAATTATGAAGACGCTGCCTACAAAACAGACAATGGTATTTTTATAAATATGCCTTCTCTTTTAGCGAGAAGGGGTGGTCGTGGTGGTTTCATGCGCCCTCCCACTGGGGATCCGGTAAAAGAAGCAATGAACAAAATTGAAACAATTAAAACATTCTTTACCGAAGCACGCGCTTATTTACAAGAAAAAAATCATGCAGAAAATAATTTGAAATTTGAAGCAGTGCGTGGTTTATTCACTGGCAAACAAAAATTATATGTACGTGCCAATGAAGTAAAACAAATGTTATTAGCTATTGATTTAGGAAAAACATTTGGGTTTAATATAGTCATTGTTGGGGCTGCTGAAAGTTTACAAATAGCATCTATTTTAGTAGAGAATAATGTTCCTGTTATTTTAGATAATCAGCACGCGCTTCCAACTACAGAAGACGATGATATTGATCAACTCTATAAACTACCTGCAGAGCTTAAAAAAGCGGGTGTATTATTTGCTATCAACGACGCCAACGATCAAAGCAAGCAACGCAATATTAGCTTCAACGCGGGTACTGCTGCAGCTTATGGCTTAAATAAAGAAGAAGCATTGAGCGCTATTACCCTTAATACTGCTAAAATTTTAGGTATTGACGATGTTACCGGTTCTATTGAAACAGGTAAGGATGCCAACATTATAATTAGCGATGGAGATATCTTAGACATGAGAGGTAATCAGGTGTCCAAGGCCTTTATTCAAGGGCGCGATATTTCTTTGGATAATAAACAAAAACAATTGTACGAACGCTATAAGCATAAATATAAAATTAACTAATTAGCGTTTTATTCTTTTTATTAAAATTATTAAAAGAACCTTCTTATCACAAATGTGGTGGGGAGGTTTTTTTTGTTAACTTAGCACCATGTCTAAAAAGTTATTTTTATTAGATGCACTTGCATTAATTTATCGTGCCTATTATGCACTAATTCGCACGCCCAGAATTACCACTACGGGTATAAATACCAATGCGCAGTTTGGTTTTACCAACACGCTTTTAGAAATTATTAAAAAAGAAAATCCTACACATATTGCTGTTTGTTTTGATACCCACGCTCCCACGGAAAGGCACAGCGATTTCACCGACTATAAAGCCAATAGGCAAGAGGCGCCGGAAGATTTATTGGATTCTTTACCTCATATAAAAGCAATCATTGAAGGTTTTAACATTCCGGTTATTGAATACGATGGATATGAGGCTGATGATATTATTGGAACCCTTGCTTGGCAAGCCGCTGATAAGGGATATGAAGTTTATATGGTTACTCCTGATAAAGATTATGGCCAGCTTTTAGTAAAACCCAATGTATATATATGGAAACCGCCAGCTTTTGGTAATAAAGAAGAGATTGTTGATGCAAAAAAGATTTGTGAAAAATGGGATATCGCTAGAGTTGAACAGGTTGTAGATATGTTAGGATTAATGGGAGACGCGTCTGATAATATACCCGGTATTCCTGGTGTGGGAGAAAAAACCGCAGCAAAACTTTTAAAATTATACGATACTTTGGAAGGCGTTTTAGATAACGCCGATAAGATAACCGGATCCATGGGCGAAAAAGTGAGGGCCGGAAAAAAATCGGCAATCATGAGTAAAAAGCTAGCTACCATTATAACCAATGTACCGGTTACATTTCATGAGGAAGATTTTAAATTAAAAGAAAAAAATAAATCGGCCCTTGCTGAGATTTTTAATGAATTAGAATTCAAAACACTTGGTAAAAGAATTTTGGGTGAAGATTTTTCTGTGAGCGGTGGTGCGGGTGCAATTGAGGTGGCTACGGCTAAAAAAGAACAAACCGATTTGTTTGGTAATACAGTGAATGTAAAAATTAAAAATAAAAAAGTTGTAGATAAAAATAATCAGACAAGCTTAAACAATTCTTTAGAAAGTGAACCTAATGATGAAAGTGAATTAGAGGAATTGAGCGGTGAGGACCTACCCGTTGAATTAGTAGTAAACAAAAATAGCGCGAATACAACACATAGCTATAGGGCTATTGAGGGTAAAGAAAACATTCAAGCCTTAGTAAAAGAATTATCGGCGCAAAAAGAAATTTGTATTGATACAGAAACAACGGGTATTAATGCCAATGATGTGGAACTAGTTGGTTTAAGTTTTTCATATAAAGAACATGAAGGGTTTTATGTGCCCATTGAAAAAGAAGCTGCTGCTAAAAAAATATTGGGCTTGTTTGAGCCCCTTTTTAAAAACAAAGACATTGTTTGGATTGGACAAAACTTAAAATATGATTTTTTAGTATTGAAATGGTATGGGGTTGAGCTATTAGGTAAAACTTTTGATACCATGCTAGCACACTATGTAATTGAGCCAGAAGGTAGGCGCAGTATGGATTTGCTTAGTGCACAGTTTTTAGGTTATGAGCCCATTTCAATTACTACCCTCATTGGTAAGAAGGGAAAAAATCAGGGCACCATGCGTGATGCACCCCTGGAACAGGTAACAGAATATGCTGCAGAAGATGCCGATATTACTTTTCAATTAAAAAATTGTTTTACACCCTTGATTAAAAAGCGTGGTGTAGAAAAAGTATTTAATGAAGTAGAAAACCCACTGGTGCGCGTTTTAGTTGATATGGAATATGAAGGCGTGAAAGTAGATATCGATTTTTTGAATGAATATAGTAAGGTTTTGGAAACCGAAGCAAGGACTAGTGAGGAGCGAGTGTATGAGCAAGCGGGGGTTCGATTTAATTTAGCCTCTCCTAAACAATTGGGTGAAGTACTATTTGATATTTTAAAATTAGATGCAAAAGCGAAAAAAACTAAAACAGGTCAATATGCTACAGGTGAAGATGTTTTACAAAAAATGGCTGCTAAACATAAAATTGTTGATGATATTTTAAACTTTAGAGAATTAACAAAATTAAAATCTACCTATGTTGATTCTTTTCCTGAATTAATTAATCCAAAAACTGGTCGAGTGCATACAAGTTATGCGCAGGCCGTAGCTGTTACTGGGAGACTAAGTAGCACCAATCCAAACCTACAAAACATTCCTATTAGAACAGAGCGCGGAAGAGAGATTAGAAAGGCCTTTATTCCTCGTGAAAAGGGTCGTGTTTTAGTGAGCGCCGATTATTCGCAAATTGAATTAAGAATTGTTGCAGCAATTAGCGGTGATCCTAATATGTGTGAGGCCTTTAAACTAGGTAAAGACATTCATACCGCCACCGCAGCAAAAGTATATGGTATTAAAGAAGCAGAGGTAACCAAGGAAATGCGCTACAAAGCGAAGAGTGTCAACTTTGGTATTATCTATGGACAAGGAGCTTTTGGATTAGCAGAAAATTTAGCCATATCTAGAACAGAGGCAAAAGAAATTATAGATAATTATAAAAAAGAGTTTCCGGGCATTCAGCGCTATATGGATGAGCAAATAAATAATGCGAAAGAGTTGGGTTTTGTTGAAACGCTGATGGGAAGAAGGCGCTGGTTAAGAGATATTAATAGTAGTAACTTTACAGTGCGTGGTTTTGCTGAAAGAAACGCCATCAACTCACCCATTCAAGGCTCTGCTGCAGATATGATTAAACTAGCCATGATTAAAATTCATGCTGAGATGAAAAAAACCAATTGGGAATCTAAAATGATTTTACAAGTACACGACGAATTGGTGTTTGATGCTGTAGAAAAAGAACTACCCAAATTAAAGGAATTAATTTTAAGGTGTATGAAAGAGGCGATGGTGCTTCCTAATGGTGTGCCGGTAGAAGCAGAAGTGGGGGTTGGAAAAAATTGGTTAGAAGCGCATTAAAAATTATCCAGTTTAGCTTTCCTCTTTAGTAAGTTTTTGCTTACTTCTTTTTATAAACTGGCACGGTGCTACAAGGCTCTCCGTACATTATGCTTTTCACTACAGGTCTTAATTTCTGCGTAATGGCAATATAGGCCGACTCTCCAATAGGTGTATCGCCGCAGCCCTTAATAACCACTCTTTGTTCTTTGTATTCATTAATATTAAGCGCATTAATGTTTTCAAGTAGTAGTTGTTCTCTTACTTTATTTTCATTTCCAAAATAAACTCCTTTTGCAAAGGGGTTTAGGGCTGATACAATAAGCATATTCGCCCACATTGGAATAATGGCGTCTGCAGAACAAATAATGCCCACCACCTTATCTTGATAAATTGACCAGTCGGTTGTAAGAAGTGCAGCACGAAATTCTTTTTCTTTTAATATAAGCTCCATAAATAAATAGGGCTTGATATCAAACACAATTATTTCGTTGCTTGGAAGTAAACTTGCAAGATCAATGGTAACTATTCCACTTTCCGCCACCTTATTGTTAAACAATTCGGCCATTAAAATTATTTAGTACTAGTAAAGCTTAAACCTGTTGTCTTCGATCTTCGCTATTTTTTTAAATGAACTTGCCGATCTAAACATCATACTTCTTGTTCTTTCTAATAATTCATCTTTGAAGAAACCCAAATCTTGGTCTGCTTGTTTAGCAGCAATTCCGTTAACGCTTATAGAATATACGCCCGAATTAGCAGCAATGGGTTCACTTACTTTATTAATTAAATTTTTATTAAAAGCAGCGCCAACTAATTTGGGTTCGTTGCCTAGTCCTGTAATCATTGAATAGCTAAATCCAATACTGTCTGCTCTTTGAACAATTGCTTTTGCGTCTGTGGCAATTGCTTCAAGCGTTTTTCCTTTTATAGTTGCTTTAATTTTTTCAGCCTTCTTTTTATCTCTAATAATACCCTCTACTTGTGGTCTTGCGGCGCTAACACTCGCTAAACCTTGTTTTTCTTCAGAAGTAATTACCGCCACCACATAATTATCTCCAAGTTCGAAGGGTTCTGAAACATCATTAACGTCTTTTTCAAAAACCCACCTTACAATATTTCTTGCAGTACCAATTCCTTGTATGTCAAAATCATTTGCTTTTATGCCCGCAGCGGGGATGGCTTGTTTGTTCAATTTTACCGCAGATGCATTAAAAGATTTGATATCCTTAGCGCTAGATGAAAATTGGGCAGCTGCAGTAGATGCTGCATTTATTGTCTCATTACTTGGCATTACCATCTTAGACAAATAAGCAATTTTATAGGCGGGTCCTCTTGGGGTTTGTTTTAAAATTTCCATGTAATGATAACCAAAATCTGTTTTTACAACAGCCTTGGTGCCTACAGGATTGTCAAAAGAAAAATCATTAAATGCTGGGACCATTTTGGCTTGTGGAAACATTTCATATTTTCCACCATTTGCCTTACTTCCTGCATCGTCAGAATATTTTGCCACCATTTCATCAAAAGATGCGCCCCCTTTAATGGCAACACTAATACTATCTGCTAATTTTTTTGCAACGCTATCGTCTCTTACCTGTTGTCCATTTTGCGGGTTCACGGTTGCAATTAAAATGTGTCTTACGCTTGCGCTATCGGGCCACTGTTTAACACCCAATACTTTTGCTATTGTAAAATTTCTTCCGTCTACATAGGGGCCATAAACACCGCCTACGCCAACGCTTAAAACAGAATCTTTTTGGGGAATTTGTAAGGCCTTTTTGCTGATATAACTATCGTAATAAGGAATTTCAGTTCCCACTTTATTTAAATACTTAGCTGTCTCTGTGCTGTTTTTAAAATCTTGTTTATAAGCTTCTATATCATTTCTTGCATTAATTGAATCTGAAATAGAGGGTGCGGCGCTAAAGCCTATAAAAGAAATGGAGCGGCTTGTTTCTTCTACTTGGTATGCTGCAGCGTTTTCTTTTAAATAAGAAGCAACTTCATCATCGCTTACTTTAATAGTACTATCAACTATGGTAGTATACGGAATACCAACGAAAGAGATGCTTGAAATAGCGTTTGATTCTGCATATTGTTTTTCACTCAACCACTTGGGAACCTGTACGCCCTTCACAACAATTACTTGATATTTATTTCTTAATCTATTTTCGATAGAGGGCTCTATGTATAATTTTTCAATTTGTTTTATTTGCTCCGCATTTTTACTTTTTTTAATTTGGGCAACCGCTTGCTTTGCATCGTTTACCTTAAACGCTCCAGTAGCTTGATCTGTAAACTCTTGTTTGAATGGAGATTCATTTCCAAACAAAACGTCTGTTAATTCTTTTGTTCCCACCGACAGGCCTAATTTATTTTCTTCATCTTTTAATAATAAGCGGTCTACCTCTTGATTCCATAAATAACCAATAAGTTGTTCCCTTTTAACTCCCTGTGATGCATAATTTTGTAGCTGTATTTCAAGCTTTTCTTCAAACTCTATTTTATTAATAACCTGGCCGTTTACCTTACCTAGTGTAGAAATATCACTAGCGCCTCTTTTTCTTCCAATTCCGTCTTGTAAAATGAAAGCAATAAGGGCAATTGCAATAATACCAAAGATGATCCAAGCACCTCTTTCTCTAATGTTCTGAATAATTGACATATATATATAATTATAGAAGGGCAAAAATAATGTTTTCTATCTAGTAAAATGAGGTATATGCTCGGTTTTTAGGTCTATTTAAGCTTAAAGGAGGTATAAAAAACTAACACAAGGGGGGTGGATAATTAAATATTTAGTGGATATCTCTGGTTTTGGGGTTAATTATTCTTAATAAATAAAGAACAACCTTTTTCAATCTGTATTTAAAATATTCTTTCTCCTTAAATTTTACTTAATTATACCCGTTAATTAACAGTGAATAACCTGTTACTTATAATTATTTAGTTAAAAAATTAAGTAAAAAAATATTTATAAAAAACCTTAAAATACTTACTGGTATTGACTTTTAGAAAATTTATAAAATTGAATATAACTTATTTAAATTAAGTGTATAACTAAGATATTAA
>RFVO01000091.1 GCA_009928005.1 Chitinophagia bacterium
GCACCATTACTGCCTAGCTCAGATAAATTCGGAGCCCTATAACCACGTGCTATATTGAATTTAAAGATTAAATCATTGGTGGCTTCATAAGTCATACCTAAGGACCCTGCTATATCTCCATAATCTTTTTGAAGCCCATTAAACTCAATTCCTTTTTTATCTATTCGGGCACCACCACTAAAATTAAATTTGTCTATATGTTTTTGCGTATAAAAAAATAATCCTAGTTCCACCGATTTATATTCAGGTATTAAGGCATCAGTACCTTTATTTTTATTTTCTTGTTGTAAGCCATTCACACCAATAGTATGTTTCCAATTATTGGTTTCTGGTAATAAGTATTGGAAAGAATAATTTAAAGTACCTAAGTCGAAGTATAAACTTTTCTCAGAAGGCATTTCAATATTACCAAATTCCTGTCTTTGATTTCTTTGATACGCCATATTAGCTTTTAACTTTCCTGTTCCCCAATTAATGCTATTATCTAAAATA
Source organism: Chitinophagia bacterium (assembly GCA_009928005.1). Classification (GTDB taxonomy): domain Bacteria; phylum Bacteroidota; class Bacteroidia; order Chitinophagales; family Chitinophagaceae; genus Sediminibacterium. Next base: position 493 of record RFVO01000091.1, read on the forward strand.
TATTTTGTGTGCTGAATATATTGATAAGGAATAGAAGGTGTGAAGGAATTAAAATCGGCGTCAGTGGCAGGAATATCAACAAATGAATTTCCTGATGCGCCATTTATAATTGTTTGCTTGGTAAACTGGCCTAGATTATTTCTAGTTCCTTCAATCATACCTAGCTTTTGACTAAACTTATTAATAATGAAATGCGAATAGCCCCAATCTTTTTCTATACCTACAAAGCCTCCTCCATTTAATTCAGAAAATTTTGAATTGTATACATAGCCATCATATTTATTTTTATAATCAGATGCTTTTTTAGAAGAAGCATTCAATCCCCATACCAAACCATTTTTATTACCCGCTATATCGAAATGATAACCTTGTAAATTATTATTGGATTGATAATTACTAAATACATTTCCTCTTATTGCGCCTTCTGCCACAGGCACATTTGAAGTTATATTAATAACGCCCGACAATGCTTCACTTCCGTAAATAATGGAAGCAGGTACTTTTAAAACTTCGGTTCTAGTTACATTGTACTCGTCAATTTCAATTCCATGTTCATCGCCCCATTGCTGCCCTTCTTGTTTCACGCCGTCGTTTAAAACCACTACCCTATTGTATCCTAGACCTCTTATAATAGGTTTGGATATTGCAGGGCCCGTGCTTAACTGTGTTACCCCTGGTGTTTTTGAAAGCGCGTCAATTAAATTAGTAGAGACGCCTTTAAAAAAATCTTCTTTCTTAATAATACTAATAGGAGTAGGTGTTTTTTTACTAGACGTACTGCGTAAAAAACTGGTAACCGTTACATTGGTATTTTCTACCACTGCATGGTTCAACATAAAGTCTTTTACCAAATTAGTTGGAATACTTAAAGTAATAGTTTGTAAACTAAAACCAATATAACTTACCTCAATAATATAATTACCTGGCTTTATATTAATTTGATAAATTCCTTTATCGTTAGTCACTACCCCTTTTTTTAATTCAGGAAAATAGACAGATGCGCCTTGTAAAATTTGTCCTGTAGCTTCATCGCTTATCTTACCCGATAGCTGCACCGTCTTAGGTGCTTGCATGGCGTAAACGCCCTCGCCTATAAAAAAACTTATAAATAATATAGATAAATACTTGAACATATAATAATAGTAAAAAAATAAAGTCGAAATAAATACAGGAAAAATTGAGTAGATAATTGCTAAACTAGTACTAGTAATTTACCAGACTTAGATAAAGCATTTTCGAATTAAAAATTAATTTCAAATTCGATTCTACTATGCAGTTGGGGGACCCCTTGAGTCTAAAGAATAATTATTATTAGAAAAGTAAAAACAAACTAAATGCGTGTTTGTTACAATGTTTAAAACAGGATGCGCTAATTCAATAGAAAAATTAAAATCAAGAAAAGGAGATGCCGCAACTAAATTATCATGCGAACAATGTATGCTTGCATTTTCAACTTGATCAATAGGTAAATTTTTATGAACATCACATTTAAGTTTATCGCTATGCTTGGCTACTAAATCATGTATAGTCTTTTGTGAGGTTATGCTAAATGCAAAGACAATCAACATGATTGCTGCTAGAATTTGTCTTATGGTTTTTTGATATAGCACAGTATAAAGTTAGGGCAAATAGCTTATACCTACTATTATATGCTTGATTTTGAACCATTTAGCTAATTTATTGTTTAGATAATAGATTGATTCACAAAGAATTAATTTGGAATTAGGTAAGAAATACCTAATTTTGATGTTTAAACAACGAAATATATAAATACAATGAAATTATTAGATGCATTACAATGGCGTTATGCTGTTAAAAGAATGAATGGTACTAAAATACCTGCTGAAACTTTAGAAACAATTTTAGAAGCAACTCGTTTAGCTCCTAGTTCTTTTGGTTTAACTCCATACAATATTATTGTAGTGGAAGACCAAGCCACTAAATTAAAATTGCAACCTCATTTTTACAATCAACCTCAAATTGCTGAATCTTCTGCTGTTATCATTTTTGCTGCACATACTAACATTACTGAAAAAGATGTAGATGTTTACATGCAAGAAATTGCTGAACAAAGAAATATGCCAGTAGAAGCTTTAAAAGATTTTTCTGGTTATGTGAAAGGTTCAATTGCACATCAATCACAAGAGCAATTACAAGCATGGGCTACTAAGCAAACATATATTGCTTTAGGTTTTGCATTAGTAGCTGCTGCTACTGAACATGTTGATGGTACACCTATGGAAGGTTTTGATCCAGCTGCAGTAGATGCTGAATTAGGTCTAGCAGCACATGGTTTACATGCAACAGTTGCATTAACCTTAGGTTATAGAGATGCTGCCAATGATTATTTATCTAGTGCTGTGAAAGTTAGACGCACTGCTGATAAATTAATTATAAAAAAATAATTTAATTTATTATAAAAAAAAGCCCCTCGATATTTCGAAGGGCTTTTTTTATTTATTCTGTTTAAATATTAACAAACTTAATCTGCCTTCATCACAGGTGACCTTGGCCCAATTCCATTTTCATTAAAGGCTTCTATTTGAAAATAATAAGCATCGTTTTTTTCTAAAGCATTACAATAATATTCACTCACGCCATAGACCATTACACTATTGTATAATTTATTCGGATCGTTCCCAAAATAGATATGATAGCCAGTGGCATTAGGGTTTACAGCCCATTTTAACCAAGCATTTCTTCTTTCGCTATCGCCTCTAAGTGGAACAAAGTTTTGTACCGAACCAGGATTAGCCCCAGTGCCTTTTCCAAATACACGTAGTCCACTAATTGCAAACTTACCCGTAGGCATATGAATGTTTACCATTTTAATATAACGCGCTTGAATAGCTTTGGGTAGCACTACATAGTCATGCGGTACATCGGTTTTGTTTTTAGACTTATCTATAATTAATTTCCATGTCTTCGCATCATCAGATGCAAAAATTTGATACTGATGGTAAGTGGTTAATGACTTACCCATTAACTCTACACCCTCGTCTCCATAATTTATTTGAATAGCTTCAACACTCGACTTATTACCCAAATCGGTTATTATATATTCACCTGCATTACCCGAAGTAGCCGACCAATAAGTTTTTAAATTTTCATCTACTGCATTGTTCGCAGTGAATGCACTTAAGGTAGAAGATACTTGCACAGGTTTATTATAATTAAGTAACATCCATCCGGTAAACTGAGAAACATCGTGATTCGCTCCAGCATTAGGAATATAATGCGGATAATCTCCGTATGAGGTATTGCTGTATAAAATACCATCTGCATCTATTTGTGCTGGCCAAATACCATTACGTCTTTCAAAATTATTTTTTACGCCAATAGCAATAGTTGAAATATGCCACCACTGTTTATAAATATCCTGGTAAGTTGCACCATGGCCCGCTCCTCTTGCAAAGCCCCCTGGCTTATAAGAAAAGGGATTATGCTTTTGATACACAAAGGGCCCCAGCGGTTTATCGCTCACATACACACCATCGCCATAGCCACTAAATTCAGTACCTGGCGCACCGTACTGTAAATAATATTTTCCATTTTGTTTATTCATCCAAGCCCCTTCCATAAAGGGTTTTAAAAAGGTGTTGTCCTGATGTTCTCCAAAACGCTCCCAACCATGAATGCTATCAACTAAATGTATAAGTGATTGTCTTTCTCCAATGGGTGCAAAAGTTTTACGATCTAACTCTTGTCCATAGATGGGATATAAATTACTTGAGCCATGATAAATATATAAGCGGTTATCATCATCTTTAAATAATCCTGGATCCCAGGCACCTACTTGAAAACTATCTACCGCTATATGCCAGTCGTCCTTGGTGGGGTTGGTGCTATACCATAACGTAAATTGTTTTGTATAAGTAGAACCTATCACTAATAAACTATCGCCAAGCACTAAACTTGCTGGCGCACATAATTCATCATACACATCGTTCCAAGGTCTTAAAAATTTTCTTGAAACAAATTTCCAATCCTTCATATCATTACTCCACCAATAACCCCATTGATTAGTACTGAATAAAAAATATTTATTATCATAAACAGCTACAATAGGATCCGCCGTGGCGCGGTGCTTTCCGTTTTGTACAAAATTGGGAATAGGGCAATAGCCGTAATCGAGATTAATGGGGTTGCAATAAGTAGCTTGCCTATCGGGTATAAAAGAATTCATTGCCGGTTTTTGAGCCATTACACTTTCACTAAATATGCTACTAAATACTAGTGCATTAAATAACATAGCCACTAAGAATAATATCCTTTTCATATTTACCATTTTGTGCAATAAATATACTATTTATATACATCTAGAACTTAGAAAATAGCCTAAGATTAGAGAAGGGCTTCATAGCGTATAAATACTTGAATTTCAATTAAATAAACCACTTATGTTCGCTCTTCAAAAGGAATAAATAAAATTAGGAGATGAAAACATTATAGTAGTTATGCGCATAAATTTAATTAATACGTATCTTTATAAAATACTATATACTGATACTATGAAAGCAAGATTAAATATAACCATTGAAGCTCCTCTTTTAAAAGAGGTAAAAAAAATTGCCGCTAAAAAAAATATAAGCGTTTCTGAAATGGTAGAAGATTATTTCAAAATAATTACTAGACCAAAAAGAAGATTATTAACTGAAATTTTGGACAAATTACCAAAAGTGAATATTCCAGAAAATAAAAAGTTAAGTGAATTATATTACGAAGAAAAAATGAAAGAATACAAAAATGAGCAATAAGATATATATAGATGCAAATGTAATTTTAGATTATTGCTTAGACAGAGAAGGGAAGTCAAATGCAAAAATAATATTAGATGCCATAAGTAATGGAAACATTAAAGGATATATAAGCGGTTCAATTGTACATATTTTAAGTTATTTCCTTTTGAGAGTTTTTGGAGTAGAAAAAACAAAAGAAACTATTTTAGAAATTATAGAAGATTTTGAAATTATTGATATGCCAAAAGAAAAAATAATTCAATCCTTACATTCTAAAATGAACGATATCGAAGATGCGCTGCAGTATTATGTTGCACTTCACCATAATATGGACTATTTTATTTCCAATGACAAACAATTAAAAAAAGGAGGATTAACTACCTTGCCTGTTTTAAAACCGTCAGATTATATAAAAGAATTTTTAAAATAAATTATTTTCCTTCCTTCATCCAATTTTTAAAGGCTGTATAATTCGCAGCTAAAGCAGTAGAAACTTTTTTCTTATCAAGTAAAAATTTAACCGACTCAGGTATAGCAATAGTTTGCCCAATAGCATCTTCCACTACTTCTGGAAACTTTACCGGGTGCGCTGTTTCTAAAATTATAGCGCTATAACTATTAGTGTTGTATTGAGCATTTGAACTTGTATTTGCTTTCTTTAAATTGGCTAAGTAAATTTCAGCTGCTGCAAAGGCTACTGCGCCATGAGGATCTAAGGTATAATTATTGGTTTTGTATACTCTAGCAATAGTGGCCTTGGTTGTGGTATCATTAATACTATAGCTTGATAGCGCCTTGGTTAAAGCTGGGAAATTATTTTCTAGTATTTCAAGTATGCGAACAAAATTACTTGGGTTACCTACATCCATTGCATTTGAAACGGTGGCAACTGCTTTATGTATTTCATATTTTTCAGTAGCTAAATATCTTGTCACTACATCATTGGCATTACATGCTGCTACAAAATGGCCCAAGGGTAAGCCACTTGCCTTAGCCATCATGCCTGCACAAATATTTCCAAAGTTACCACTAGGAACTACAATATTCATAGCGGGGTAATTGCCCTGCGCGTCTTGGTATTTAGATACCCAGTTCTGCCAAGCAAAGAAATAATATAATTGTTGTGGTAACCAGCGTGCTACATTTATTGAATTAGCAGAGGTTAAATTATATTGTTCATTTAAATCAGCATCCATAAAAGCTTCTTTCACTATGGCTTGACAATCGTCAAAGCTTCCTTCTACTTCTAATGCTTTTATATTTTGTCCGCAAGTAGTTAA
>RFVO01000092.1 GCA_009928005.1 Chitinophagia bacterium
TACTATTGGCAACTGTCTTAACTTCTAGTGCTTATGCACAGCCGACTTTACTTCCCGCCAAACCAGAAGTGACCAATTATATGCAGCTACTTATGATTACAGTGGCTTGTTTATTGGTAGTAGTTATATGGATATTAACTAGTGTCTTATTAATGGTTTCTAAACAAGCGCTAGAGATATCCAAAGCTGGCAAAAAACTAATGATGATTTTTGTAATGGTAATGGGTTCTATGTTTTCTAAAAATGTTTTTGCTCAATCTACAACGCTAGTTGCTGATACCACTGCAAAGGCTGTATCCACCGATTTTTATGGGGGAGTATCTTATAATACCTTTTGGACTATGAGCACTGTGATTGTATTAGAGTTACTAGTTATTTTTTTATTGGTTTTATTTATTAAAAATATTTTTAGATCTATTCATCCTTTAGAAAAAATAATTGTAGAAGGAAAACTACAAAGTGATTCTTGGATCATTAGAACCTGGCATACATTAGATAAACAGTTTTTTACAAAAGCCATTCCTTTAGAAAAGGAAGCAGATATGCTTCTAGACCACGACTACGATGGCATTAAAGAATTAGACAATGCTTTACCCCCTTGGTGGAAGTATGGATTTTATATTACTATTGTGGTAGCAGTATTTTATATTTTAAAATTTGAAGTATGGCATACAGGTATGAATCCTACGCAGGAGTATGCTGAAGAGATGACCGCTGCAAAAATCCAAACCGATGCTTATTTAGCTTCTGCTAAAGAAAATGTAGATGAAAATTCAGTTGTACAATTAGATGCAGCTGGAGCTGCCCAAGGGAAAATTTTATTTGCTAAAACATGTACTCCTTGTCATTTGGCAGAAGGACAAGGTTCAGTGGGGCCTAATTTAACCGACGACTATTGGATACATGGAGGAGCTATTAAAGATATATTTAAGACGATTAAATATGGTTATCCAGATAAGGGGATGCAGTCTTGGCAAACTACTTATTCTCCGGTACAGCTGCAGCAATTAGCCACTTTTATTAGAACATTAAAAGGTACGAATCCGCCCAATCCAAAAGCGCCACAAGGAGATTTATATATAGAAGTAGCTGTTAAAATGGACAGTACTGCAAAAGCGGATAGTACTGCAACAACAAAAATAAATGGAACAAATTAATAAAAAAGAATCGGAGAGTATATCAAATTATAAAAAGGATTTGTTGGATCAGACATTTAGAGATTCGGTATCGACCATAAGTAAAGAGGGTAATAGAAACTATGTCAATCCGCAAAAACCACATGGCAAATTATATAATGTAAGATCTTATTTTAGTTACTTTTATTTGATTTTATTTTTTACCCTTCCTTTTATAAAAGTAGAAGGGGAGCCTATATTCTTGTTCAATGTACTAGAGAGAAAATTTATATTTTTTAGTAAAATATTCTGGCCGCAAGATTTTTTTATTTTTGCTATTGGCTTATTGACCTTTATAGTTTTTGTTATTTTGTTTACAGTGGGTTTTGGTAGAATTTGGTGTGGTTGGGCTTGTCCTCAGACCATATTTATGGAAATGGTTTTTAGAAAAATTGAGTTTTTTATAGACGGAGATGCGCAAAAGCAGAAACAACTTAAGGCTATGCCTTGGAATACTGAGAAGCTATTAAAAAGAACAATCAAGATAATTGTGTTTTTTTCACTCTCGTTTTTAATAGCCAATTTTTTTCTTGGTTATATTATTGGTATTGATGAAGTGGGGGTGCTAGTGAAAGAAGGCATATTTGTTCATTTTGGAACTTTCAGTGCACTGGTTATTTTTACATTAGTTTTTTTCTTTGTGTATTATTGGTTTAGAGAGCAAGCTTGTATTATTGTTTGTCCTTATGGAAGGTTGCAAGGGGTGTTATTAGACAGAAATTCAATACTAGTTGCCTATGATTATGTAAGGGGCGAGCCTAGAGGAAAGTTATCGGATACCAATTCGGATAAAGGAGATTGTGTGAACTGCCATGCCTGTGTGCGTGTTTGTCCAACGGGCATTGATATTAGAAATGGAACACAGTTAGAATGTGTGAATTGTACAGCCTGTATTGATGCTTGTGATGAAATTATGGATCATGTAAATAAACCTAAAGGATTAATACGCTATGCTTCTGAGAATGGCATAGCATCTAAACAAAAAATGACTTTTTCCTGGAGGCTAAAAATGTATAGCATTGTTTTAACCTTGCTTTTATCATTCTTGGCAATTTTATTAATTACGAGGTCAGATATAGCAGCGAGAATTTTAAGAACACCTGGCCAGACTTATCAGTTACTTGAAGGCAATAAGATTAGTAATTTATACAATATTAAACTGGTGAACAAAACCAGAAAAAATATTCATCTAGATTTAAAATTAGAAAATATAGAAGGGGAGATTAAACAAATAGGACCAGTAGACATACCCAAGGAGTCTTATTTTCAAACAAGCTTTTTTATCACTTTGAAAAATGAACAGTTGAAATCAAGAAAAACAAAAATAAAAATTGGTCTTTATGAAAACGGTCATAAAATGGACAACTTAACAGCTGTTTTCCTAGGACCTTCAATATAAAATTACTTCTATTTAAAATAAAAAATATGAAACTCAATTGGGGACATAGTATCATTATAGTGTATGTTATTTTTGTAGGAGGTATATTACTACTTGCTTATAATTCTTCTCAGCAAAAATTTGATTTAGTTCAAAACGACTATTACGGAGCTGAATTAAAATATCAAGAAGTAATAGACGCAACACAGAGAGCTAGTAATTTAACAGAGGCATTGCAAGTAGAGTCAAAGGGCTCTTTATTACATATAACGCTTCCTAAAAATTTGCAAACGAATGCTTCTAAAGTGTCTATTGAAATGTATTGTATAGCAGATGAAAAAGGAGATATGAAAAAGGAAAAATTAGTTCAAAATGGTGTATTTGATATTGAGTTACTTTCGACGATGAAAGGAAATTATACTTTAAAATTATCGGTAGAACAAAATGGACTAGCGTACTATTTTGAAAAGAAGTTGATTTTATAATAATGGTCATTGATATTTTAAATTTGAAAGTGAAATTACTAAAACGAGACTTATGTGGTTGAATCATGTTTTTGAGATAGGGTTTTTGATGGGACTTATTGGAAGTGTTCATTGTATGGGTATGTGCGGGCCCCTGGTTATGGCGCTTCCTATCTCAGATCAGTCTTATTTTCAAAAATGGGGATCAATTTTCTTATATCATCTTGGTAAAATAAGTACTTATACTTTATTGGGGGTTGTATTAGGATACTTTGGTAGTTCATTACCTTTTTATGGGGCACAAGAGCATTTATCTATTGTGTTGGGTACTATTATGTTATTATATGTATTGTATGTATTTATACTTAAATGGAATTGGGCATCTTCTTTTTTTAAGTCTAATAGTATATATACTGTAATTATAAAAAAAATGGGAAGCTTATTTAAAAGTAAAAAGAGTACTGCATTTTACTTGATTGGTTTTTTAAATGGTTTACTTCCTTGTGGTATGGTATATGTGGCATTGACTTCTGCATTGGCTACACAAAGTGTTTTACAAGGAGCAGCGATCATGGTATTCTTCGGACTAGGCACTATGCCCGCATTATTAATGGTGACCATGGGTGGACAGTATTTGGGAAGACCGCTAAGAAGCAAATTGCAAGCGTTACTTCCGGTATTTATATTTAGTATGGGCATTATGTTAATATTAAGGGGCTTAAGCCTTGGTATTCCTTATCTGAGCCCACAAACAGGCATTGGAACAGTAGCCGTTTCTTGCCATAAATAACGTGTAATGAATAAAGAATTTATAACACAGGAAGTGGAGTCTTTAATTAGATCATTGGATTTTATCCAAGAGGAACAAGCATTTGTAAAAAGAAAGCTAATTGGTTTGTTAGAAAACCTAGTACTAAATGATTTTATTATTTGGTCTGAAGACCTTCAACTTCAAATATTAAATAGAGAAGTGGCCGTAAGGCTTTTGAAAAATGACATTTTATTACTAAAAAAAGGGGTGAAAGTTTCAAAATCGGTTAATAATTTAGTAGAACCTAAATTAGTGACTGAATATAAAAAATACAAATCGCAAGTTGTCTATTTAGAAAACGAGTTTATTGCTTGGAAAAGCGATGTGAACGAAAAATTTGAAGCGACGACTAGTTAAAAAGGTTGGCTAGTTTCTTTTCTTCTAAAATGCTAATCTTACCCTCTTTAATTTCAATTAATTTTTCTGTTTTAAAATCGCTTAAAGTTCTAATTAAACTTTCGGTAGCAGTACCTGCAATATTGGCTAAATCTTCTCTTGAAATAGAAATAGAGAAATTGCCTGTATCGCCTTGTGCTGCGTATTTCTTTTTTAAAGTTAAAAGGGCGTCTGCTACTCTTTTGCGTAAACTATGATAAGCTAGAGCTACTAGTTGTTGTTCTTTCTCTGCAATATTATTAGCGAGTAGTTTTATTACTTTTAAAGCTACTTCTTGGTTATGGGTAAGTAAATGTTCAAATTCTTTTTTAGGAATGACTCTTATGGATGACTCCTCTAAGGTTTCAGCAAATTCTTCGTATACAGTATTTTCAATTAAGGGTATATGGCCAAAGAAATCACCTGCAGATAATAATCCAACAATTAATTCTTTACCCCCATCGCTTGTTTTATATACTTTTACTTTACCCGATTCTATATAATATAATTTGTTAGGATGTTGACCTTCTGAATAAATAACTTGTTTTTTCTTAAATTCTATTATATCATGATTTTCAAGGGCTTTATGCATTTCATCTTTATTCCCTAGTTCTGTAATAATTTGATACCATGCTTCAATACCTCTTCCGCCTGCGTTTTGTTGAATTTTAATTTTTTCAATTCTGGCTCTAATAGCATTAATTAATTCAGAATCGGAAAATGGTTTCGTGATATAATCATCTGCGCCCATTTCCATTCCTTTTCTTAAATCAACTCTTTCACTTTTCGCACTTAGGAATATAAAAGGAATATGTTGTAAGGTTTCGTTTTTACTTATAATTTGATAAACACCATAGCCGTCTAAAACGGGCATCATAATATCGCATACAATTAAGTCCGGAGGGTTGGCCATGGCTTTTTCAACACCTATTTTACCATTTTCAGCAATGATGACTTCGTAACCAGCTAAGGTTAAAATTTCAGCTGTATTATCTCTTAATGCTTCGTTGTCTTCAATAAGTAATATTTTTTCCATAACTATATTTTTATTCAAATTCTTTTTTTATCAAACTAGGTAAATTGAGTATGAAGCTGCTTCCTTTTTCAAATTCACTATGGTAATGAATGGTTCCATTTAAAAGTTCCACATATCTACCTACTATATGAAGCCCCAATCCTGTGCCTTGTATATTGGTTACATTGGTGGCTCTGAAAAAGCGTTCAAATAAATGAACTTGATCTGCCGCTGGAATGCCAATACCTTCATCTGTAATGGTAATTTTTGTATGGGTTTCCGTGACATCTGTATTTATAATTATACTTGCTTGTTCTGGTGAAAATTTAATGGCATTAGAAAGCAAATTAATCATGATATGCTTTAATAAATTGCTATCGGTGTAAGTTTGCGTTATGCCTTTATGTTGGAAGATAAAGCTTTGCCCTAGTTTTAATAATACCGACATTTCATTATTGACAGCATGAATAAATTCAACCAGGTCAAAAATTTCAGGGTTCATCTCTACCTTTCCTTCTTCAATTTTGCCTAATGATAAAAACTCATTTAAAATATCAGTTAAAGTTTTAACAGAGGACTTGATACGATCAATGTGTTTATCTCTTTTAGATTGATCCTCGGTGTTAGTATACTTGGAAAGTAAGGATACAGAAGATAGTATAGTACTTAAAGGTGTTCTAAATTCATGAGAAGCCATGGAAACGAATCTTGATTTTAAATCATTGACCTCTTTTCCTTTTTCCATTTCCAGCTGCTGCGCTAAAATTTTTTCTTCATTTAATTTACGCTTGGTTATATCTGCAATAAAAGCAATAGCAAATTGACCTTCCTCTGTTTTAAAATGCCCAAGACTAATCTCAACAGGAAATTCGCTGCCGTCTTTTTTTTGTGCAGACAATGTCATACCTAAGCCCATTGTTCTAGCATTTGGCTTTTCTATATAACCCTCTCTATGGCCAACATGCTTTGCATGATGTCTTTGTGGAATTAACTTCTCTAGTACTTGACCCACCATGGAGTCATCAGTATAGGCAAATAAAGTATTGGCATACTGGTTAGCCATAGCAATGACTCCTTTGCTATCTACAACGATTATGGCCATGGAAGCAGAATTGAATAAAGCTTCAAAACGGTTATCGACCTTAGATATAATAGGGGCTTTGTTTTGCATGCAATGAAGAGACTAAATTATATACCCCAAAGTTAACCCTTTTAATACCCTTTTGTTTAAATA
>RFVO01000093.1 GCA_009928005.1 Chitinophagia bacterium
GCACAAAAAAATATTTTAATTGCAAAAAATATAATTGATGGTACTGGAAAAATAATTTCAAATTCAATTATTGTTACCAATGATAATAAAATTATTGCTATAGAAAAAATTGAAAACATTTCAAAGTATGATAAAACATTTTCAATTATTGATTTAGGTAACTATACTATTTTGCCAGGACTTATTGACGCACATGTACACCCCGATAATAATTCAGACGATTACCAAATTGGACACTTAAAAAATTCATCTGCCTCTAAAGCTTTAACAGGCTTAAAAGCAGTGCAGGATTTAGCCTTGGCAGGATGGACCACCCTTCGTGTAGCAGGGGATGAAGATGTTGGCTATGCAAATTTAGAAGTTAGAAATGCAATTAATAAAGGAATATTTATGGGTCCGCATATTTATGGGGCGGCACATTATTTATCAGTCACAGGAGGTGGGGGTGATATTAATTTTCTTTCTTACGAACAAAAAATTACTGCAGACGGATTAATTGTAGATGGTCCAGAAGAAATTAGAAAAGCCATTCGCAATGAAATAAAAAATGGAAGTGATTGGATAAAAATTTTAGTGACAGGCGCCTTTATGACTACCGGAGATAATCCACAAAATGTACATTTTAGCCCAGAAGAATTAAAGATGGCAGTAGAAGAAGCAGGTAGAAGAGATGTACCTGTAATGGCGCACGCACATGCTACAGAAGGTATTAAGCAAGCCGTTAAAGCAGGTGTAAGAAGTATAGAACATGGTTCTTACATGGATGAAGAAGCCATTGATTTAATGGCTAAAAATGGTACTTATTTAATACCCACTTTAACTATTGATTTATATTTTAAAGAGAAATTAGCCGACAGCAAAGCTTTAGCAAAAGCGATTGCACTTGCTAATGATTCAAGAGAAGGTATGTATGAAAAATTAAGATTAGCTGTAAAGAAAGGCGTAAAAATTGGAGTAGGAACCGACTTCATTGGATGGCCTGCCAATTATTCAGCTAGAGAATTTGGAGAGTTTATAAAAATTGGTATGACCCCTATGCAAGCCATACAGGCTGGCACTATCGTGAATGCAAACTTATTGCATAAAGAAAAAGAAATAGGTTCTATTGAAGTAGGAAAATGGGCAGATATTATTGCCGTAAAAGGAGATCCCTTAAAAGATATTACTGAATTACAAAAAGTTAAATTTGTAATGATTGGAGGAAAAATTATAAAAAACGAAAAATGAAAATAACTAAAGAAGCAGTGGAGCTTGCAGCTAAAACCATTGCACCTTATATACACCGCACAGCAGTGCTTACCAATAAAAGTATTAATGAATTAACGGGTATTGATTTTTATTTTAAATGTGAGAACTTTCAAAAAATTGGAGCATTTAAAATTAGAGGTGGCATGAATGCCACTTTAAGTTTAAGTCCTACACAATTAAAAAATGGAATTGCTACGCATTCTTCAGGCAATCATGCACAAGCATTAGCTTATGCTGCCAAAACATTAGGTATTAAAGCATACATAGTTATGCCCAAATCTTCACCTCAAGTAAAAGTAGATGCAGTGAAGGGCTATGGAGCAGAAGTTATAATATGTGAACCGAATCAAGCAGCGCGAGAAGCCGCATTAGATAAAGTAGTGGCAGAAACCGGTGCAGCATTTATACATCCATACGATGATTATAGAGTTATTACAGGACAAGCTACTTGTGTAAAAGAATTAATAGAAGAGGTACCCACCCTTGATGTAGTCATTACACCTGTGGGTGGTGGTGGTTTACTTTCAGGCACATGTTTAGGCGCAAAATTTTTTAAACCTGGTTTAAAAGTGTACGGAGGAGAGCCAGAGGGAGCTGCAGACGCGGTATTAAGTATTAAATCAGGAAAAGTTGAAAAAGCACCCTTTATAAGTACCATTGCAGATGGATTAATGACCACACTTAGTGAGCAAACCCTAGCTATTATTAAAGAACATGTAACAGATATACTACTAGTTTCTGAAGAAGAAATTATTGCAGCACTTCGGTTAATTTATGAAAGAATGAAAATAATTGTAGAGCCAAGTTGTGTAGTACCTTTCGCTGCAGCGATGCGCAATGCTCATTTATTCAAAGGCAAAAAAGTAGGTATTATTTTATCGGGCGGCAATGTCGATCTAACAAAATTTGGAACTTGGTTTCCTGCAAAAAATTAAAGAAAAATTATTACTGCTTTAATAAATCTTATATTAGCATAGAAAGAAATAAAATAAATAAGATTAATATTTTAAAATATTAAAAATATAAAATTACTAAAATGAAAAAATACTTTGCATCAAAATATTCAAGATCAATAAACTTTTCACCTATGACTAAAAAAATATTATTAGTAGCCATCACTATTGCAGTTGCACTTAACTCTTATAGTCAAGTACTTTCATATCAAACTATTAAAAGTGCAAGTTTTGATTATTCAAAATTAGCCTTGATAGATTCTGAAGTAAATAAATATGTAAACAACCATTGGCTAGTAGGCTCCACTGTAATTATAGTGAAAGATAATAAAGTCGTTTACCATAAAGGTTTTGGATTTGCAAACGCAGCAAATAAAACCCCAATGTATGAAAATGCTATTTATAGAATAATGAGTCAAACCAAGGCTATTACAAGTTTGGCTATTATGCAATTATATGAAAGAGGAAAAATAAATTTAGATCAAAATGTTTCAGATTTTATTCCAAGTTTTAAAAACCCAACAGTTTTAAAAGAATTTAATGCCGCCGATTCCAGCTATACCACCTTGCCCGCAAAAAGAGAAATTACTATTCGTGATTTACTTACGCATACTTCTGGTATTGACTATACCGATATTGGTTCTAAAAATATGAGTGCCATATACACCAAGGCTGGTGTTCCTTCTGGGCTTGGTAAGTTCAAAGAAACCTTATTAGATAAAATGACAAAACTAGGATCACTTCCTTTAGTGCATCAACCAGGTGAAAAATTCACTTATGGACTTAATACCGACCTACTTGGATGTATTGTTGAAATTGTAAGCGGTACTACTTTAGAAAATTATTTTCAAAAAAATATATTTGATCCATTGGGCATGAAGGATACTTATTTTAATATACCCGCTTCTAAAGCTAGTAGAATGCCAACGGTGTATACCGAAAATGAAGCGAATCAAATTATAGAATGGGGGCCAACCTTTAGAAATTTAAATCCTAACTACCCTTTAGTTCCTAAAACCTATTTTTCAGGAGGTGCTGGCTTATCTTCTACTGCCTATGATTATGCTATCTTTTTACAAATGATATTAAATGGTGGAAAATACAATGGCAAACAAATTATATCACCAAGAACTGCAGCTATTATGGTAAGTCCACAAATGGATTTTAAAACCAATGGCAATGACGATTTTAGTTTAGGCTTTTCTATTACTTCTGAAAAATCGGCTCGCTTAAATTCAAGAAATAAGGGCTCTTTTTCTTGGGGTGGTTATTATGGAACCAACTACTGGGCGGACCCTGTAGATAATTTAGTAGTACTTGTAATGACTCAACATACACCCAATTCACATGGCGATTTAACCAATAAAATTGAAAGAATCATTTACGGAAGTATGGTGAAGTAGTAACGAGTATGGTGAAGTAGTAATTGCCTTTGGGCTTATTCCAAATGTTTAATAAGCTCTGTCTTACTCCATTTTTTAGTATCTATTATCCAAGCACCAGTATGCTCTGTTATATTCATAAGAATATCCCAGGCCTGCGTCATTAAGCTTTTCTTAATGGCTGTGTTTTTAAAATTTTTATTCAACTCAATCTTGCCCACTATTTCTCCATTGAGTAAATAAGCTGTTTGGTTAAATATTTTACCCACCACTTTATTGTTTTTACCAAAAAAACAATCGCCAATTAATATACCAATTACTTTTTCTTGTTGTACATCCAATATCATCATGTTTTGAATATACGCGATGGTTTCTTTGTTTTGGTTTTGGATGAGATACATAATGTGTAAATAAATGATAAAATAATAGTGGCTATAAATATTTAAGCAACTTGGTTAAAAGGAACTTGATGCATTAATAGATTTACAATCTCTTCTGTTGAATGGGTTAATGTAAATTGAATCTTATTTTCAACCTGCACCCATTTAGTGAATATTTGATTAAATTTTTTATCTATTTTTTTAATAACGGTAACGCCTAGTTTTTGCATCGCAGCCCCATTGCATTCTTGTTCGAAATGATTTAAAATAGGAATGCTCAATAATTTCTTTTTCAAATACAAGGCTTCTGCTGGTGTTTCAAAACCACCCGCTGTTATAATGCCGTGACATTGTATCAAACTATTCGTAAAGGTTTTATTGTCAATAGGTAGTAATGTTAAATTTTTATATTTTTTTACTTGTGTAACTTCTTTTGTAAAAACTTCAAAATTAAATTTTGACTGAGTTAATAAATAAGGACTTAAAAAAGCAATTGAATACTGAGGTAAATAAACAGTGATATGTCCATTGTCTATTGGTGTAGCATTGATAATTTCATCTTTAATAATTGGATTAAAAATATTCTTATCATAAGATTCAAAATGTAAACCTAAGTAATCTGTACTTTTTACAAATTTATTCAAGACCCAATTACCTAATGGGTTAAAAGTATTCGCTCTTGGTGTTAACTTGCTTTGAAAACTAGCCTGGTGGCCAAATTGAATACTTTTTTTCTTCTTCAAACTACAAGCCAAAGAGGTGATGAATTCAAAATCATTAATAATGACATCATAATTTTCAATGGGTAAGGTCTTGGCTTCTTTATAAATATTAAAGCTTAATGATTTAGATATTTTCCCATAATCCATGCCCCCAGTATTTTTATAATGCAGGCTAATACCATTACTCTTATATTTTATAGGAAGGGGACTTTGTAATTGCGCATTGGAGCCACTCAGAAAAAAATCGACTTCTCCGTGTTTTTGTAAATAGGGATACAATTGTTCCGCCCTACTAATATGACCATTACCTGTTCCTTGTATTGCGTAAAATATTTTCATGAATAATTATATTACATGGACACTTGAAAGGCCACTTCTTTTGTTATCACACTTAATTCTTCTCTTAAATTGATAATTTTATTTTTCTTGCTTCCCTTTTCTTCTTCAAATTGTTTAGGGTCATAATGATATAAAGTCCAAGCATTATCATAATATTCTAATGAGGTTAAATTTTCAATCCAATCGCCACTATTCAAATAAGTAACGCTGCCCTTTTCAGTAGTAACTAAACGTTGTTGTGGTTGATGAATATGCCCACAAATAACATATTGATAATTATTTTCAATAGCTAATTCTGCTGCGGTTTGTTCAAAATTATTAATCCAAGAAACTGCTTTTTTTACTCCATTTTTCACACTTTTGCTCAAACTCATTTTTTCCTTACCCATTAATTTTAAACTCCAGTTCACCAAACTATTAATAAGAATTAGTAAATCATAACCATAGCCACCTAGTTTTGCTAATAATTTAGCACTCCCCTTTGTAGTTCTATCAAATACATCACCATGAAATACCCAGTTCTTTTCGCCATTAATTTCAAAAACAATCTTATCGGTTAATTGAATATTACCCATTTCAAAGTCGGCATATTTACGCAATGCTTCATCATGGTTGCCTGTGATATAAATAACTTTAGTATCCTTACTAGCCATACTAAAAATTTGTTTAATTACGGCCATATGGCTTGCTGGGAAGTAGCGCTTATTAAACTGCCAAATATCAATAATGTCGCCATTTAAAATGAGTGTTTTGGGCTTAATACTTTTTAAATAGTTTAATACCTCTTTTGCCTGACAACCAAAAGTGCCTAAATGCAAGTCGCTGATAATGCAAATTTCCATTGGTCTTTTGTCCATGGGTTATAGTTTGTGTAAATAACGCACAAGTAAGTAAACTCAATATTTCCCAATTGTTAACTTAGTATTACCAAATTGTAACCAGAATATTACTAAATAGTTCTTTGCTAATTTTATAGCTTAATTTTACAATGAAACTTTGAGAAAGATGAAGAACAATTATATACCAAGAGACATTAGCTGGCTTAGCTTTAATGCACGTGTATTGCAAGAGGCCAATGACCCAAACGTTACTTTAAAAGACAGAATTCGTTTTTTAGGCATATTCTCTAATAATTTAGATGAGTTTTTCCGAGTACGAGTAGCCACTTTAAAAAGAATGGTAGAGTTAATTGACAAAAAGAAATCGCTGAATATAGATATTTTAGAATCACCTAATTTAACCTTAG
>RFVO01000094.1 GCA_009928005.1 Chitinophagia bacterium
CTGAAAAGTCAGGATATGTCATAAATTATCTCATGAGTAAAAGTCATTATTGCCAACATTTCTAAATGGACCAACATTAAGATAACGGGGATCATATCTATTATTAACGAATGGACTAAGAACAGCAGCAAAAGCACTAGCATTTCTAACGTCCCAATGACTTGTTAATTCGTCGTATAGGGCGCATGAGCCTCTATCTAAAATAGCTTGCCATCCTGCTAGTGATCCACCAATATCTAAACTAGCGGCTCCTAATGAAGTCCTAATACCTTCTAGAGCTGCTTTTGTTCTTAAGTTACCTTGATCAACTATACAAGCAGCTTTTAAACAACACATACTGATAAAAATAGCATCGTTATTTGTTGTTGGATCTGGAGTAATATTTACTCCTACAACATCAATATTATAGGAATATTCAACATTAATATCAAACTGTACATATTTACCAGCAACTACTAAAACTTGTGCTAATCTTTCGTCACTAAAATCATAAGGAGTATCTAGATCGTTAATAAGAACCCTTGTGGTAATAACCATTTCATCTTGCCACGCCATAAATAGGTCCTTTCAGATATTTTTTAAGAGAGGGTACAATATATTATACACCTAAAAAAAAAGGCCGGCACAAGGCCAGCCTTTTTCTTAAAGCAACATTAATCTTCTCAGATTAGAGAGCGCCAAGTAGAACTCTGCGGTTATCTAGAACAGCAAAGCCTTGTTCTGCCCAGCCATAGAAGCCAGCTCTTTTCTGACGATGTAGTGTATCGTCTTCAAAGATTTGTACTTCCTGACGAACTGGCATAATGAAACTGTCTCTCTTGCGAAGATCAAGACCAACAACAATTTCAACCTTGTCGTTGTTAGCGTCACCACCAGCATTTTGTGGTAGTGTGCCACTAAGAACGTTACTATAGAATAGTTGATATTGTTGACCTTCACCGAGTTCATCTCTATCATGAAGATTAACACCGAAAACGCGATTAACACTGCCATCAGCGGCTGTATAGATTTCACGACGAGTAACTTCGTCGATTTGATCTAGACCCCAGTTGCGAATGTCTTCCATTGCTTCTGGACTAACATAAAGATCTGTTAGCATACCACGATTGTTACTAGCACTGTTACCACCGCCGTTTCTGCGCATTGTTGTCTTCATAAGAGAAACTAGTCTCTTGCTGAACTGACCAGCACTGGCATCAGCATCGTAAACAACGATGTTACGATCAACACCAGCAGCAAGTAGAGTATGCCAGCCGTCGTCATTCATTTTCTTAACAAATTGAGCTTCGAGAACTTCCATAGCACGACCCACAACGTCCCAACGGGCGTCACGAGCATACTTTAGAAGATAATCGATACTGGCACCAATGTCATAGGTTGGAACCATAACATAGTCGCCCTCAACATGCTTCTGTGGAATATAACCATGATTAGGAATGGTATAAGCCACAAAGTCTTTTTCAGTACCTGGAGCAAGGAAATCTAGTGGAAATTCTGGAGTGGCACTTTGAGCTAATTGGATTGGCTCGAAAATGTCATCAAGAATATTGCCACTTAGCACACCTTGGCGAAGAGGAAGTTCTAGAGCCTTTGCAAATTCATGATTAGCAGCTAAAGCTTCTTCTTTGTGTAACGAACCAGATTTAACAAGAAGGTTTGTTAGTTCTGGGGTAGGATCAAATTTTCTATTGGCCATGTTTTTCTCCCTTATCAAGTTATATTAATGTCTACTTTGATGTAACCATCGGCATCTAGAACACTTAGGAAACGACCAACCTTAACGCCAGATGATGTGGCACCAGCTGTGCTAACATTGGTTAGTTTGCCATTAACACCAAAGTAAGCATCTTGACCTACTGTTGGTGCTACGCCAGAAACAACCATATTTGTTGTTACTTGACCTTGGCGTAATAGTGTTACTTTACTACCAGTTTGTACTTCATCACGATGCCAGTTGATGTGTTGTCTTGTTAGATCAAGACTAACAACATCATTTAGCAATAGACCAGCAGGAATTTTGCCAGATGGACTAGCAACTGTTGCTGTGACTACAGCGCCGGAATCGTCCATAGCAACGCCGCTTCCGCCGGTACTATGAACAGCAATAACGCCACGCTCTGCACTGGCATCATTGCAGAAAAAAGAAATATCTGTGTAAGCTTCAACTCTATCTGATTTTAAAGCCATGTTTACTCTCCCTTATTTAGTTTTTTGCCTAATCTGATACAAACAAAGTCAACTAAGGCAGCTCTAGTACTTTGCGCTTCTGTTTCACTCTCACTACCAACACTAAGATCAATCTCTTGATCATCTGTTTCAACATTTTCTAAAGCTAATGAAACATCTTCTTTTTCAGGAGTTGTTTCTTCTGCTTTGGAATCTTTTTTCATCTCTTCTTCATCTTTCTTGGGTGGCTTAACAGCAGCCACTAGAGCAGCAATACTTTCGAATGTGGTATCATCAAGACTTTCTAGCTTATCAACTGTAGCACTAGCAAGTTCTTCTGATACTCCGCCTTCTAGAAGAGAGGCCATTCTTTTCATCTTCTTTTCTTTCTTGGCCATTTCTTCTTCTTTCATTTTATAGCCAGCTAAAACTTCGTTTGTGGCTTCTAGTTCGGTTTGAATAGCTTCGAGAGCAGCTTTCATTTTCTTCATCTCTTCTTCTTTCTTACTCATTTCTTCTTGCATTTTTTTAGCTGCTTCGGCTTCTTGAGTATCAACAACAGTTGTAACTTCTGGTTCTGATACTGTGGTTACTTCTGATGTTGGGGCTGTGGATTCAACACTCATATTTGTCTCCTTTAAGTTGGCTTGATTTGAAAATACACCTTCTTCTGTAGAATCGTCATTTTTTTCGTTTGAATTTTTTGTTATGTTTATTAACTCACTAGTTTGCTTAAGATTTTCTTTGGTAAAAATAATACTTTCTGGATTAGCGGGTCTGTTAACAAAGCCTTTTCCAGAGAATGTTATATTGCGTAATACTCTTCCTATCTTATAGTTTTCATGTTCACCTTGTCCACCATATGCTCTTAAATGTTTTGTTAAAAATGATGTTTCTTCATTTCGTGGTAAAATATGATAACTACCATTAGCCTTATTAACTAAACCATAATCAAAATTCTTAAAAAAGCACTCCATACTAACATACTTTTCACCAGCCTCTATTTCTTCTATAAGATTTAAAGCTCTTTCTCTTAATTCTGGCTCTGTAAAACCCTTATATATTACTGAACCAGTTAAAATATGAAACTTTTCTGGTAAACTATCTAATGGTACAGATTCGTCCATTAGTTCACCATCAATATCTATTGGCCAATTGGATGTTATATGGCCAACAATAGTTTTCTCGTCATGCTCAAGATTTGTGGGTTTGTGCATGGGTGTGGATCTTGCGAGCCAAACCTCTTTGGCATCAAAAATATCATCATTTTTATTCCATGAGGTTGTTACAAGAATAGATTGAGTATAATATAGATCAGTATCCTCTATTCCGGCCAAAGCTTGATTTTCTTTTCTGGCTTTGGAATGAGAAATCTCATTAATTGATTGCTCTAATAAAGACGCATAAACTATAGAGGATTTAGCAGAAAGAAGCTCTGAAAGACCATCAATTTTTTCAAAATGATAAATGTGCATAATAGCCTCTTTTGTTAGTTTTCTTATTCGGAATACACCGTTTGATAAAAATAGGCTTTAGTATACTTGATTTCGTCTGAGGTTGGCGCCCTATTAATATCACTGCTTATAGCCTTGATAAATTTATTATATTGGGCGGTTTTATTATTAATATCAAT
This sequence comes from Chitinophagia bacterium, assembly GCA_009928005.1. Lineage (GTDB taxonomy): Bacteria > Bacteroidota > Bacteroidia > Chitinophagales > Chitinophagaceae > Sediminibacterium. The sequence continues at coordinate 3,800 of RFVO01000094.1, forward strand.
ACTATTGATAGTATTGAGTTTTGCTAAAACTACTTCTTCGCTTAATGTTGACAATGGATCTAATGATAAAAAGATTTTAGTTTTTGTTACTTCTGCTTCATCATACTCTGCTTTAGATAAACTGCGCATATTTTTTTTGTTATAGAATTCTAGAAATTGTGGATTTAAAATTTCAGCAATTTTATCTTGAGCTTCTATGGCCCATAGGTATAATGATGCTCCAGTTTGAGGAGCAAATTCTTTGGTTTTACGTTTCTTAGAGTCTTTAACATTTTTTGGACGACCTTGTTGTGGTTGTCCCTTTGGTTGATCATTACTAATTGGAGGAGTTCCAAATGCTGGTTTAGGAGGAGCGTATACTGTTTTAACTTCTACCGCATTCATCTCTCCTTTCTTTTTTGGTTCTAGTTCTAGTCCAACTTGACTTGGAGTAGCAAGACCAAGTTGCATAGCCATCTTCTTCATGCTGTTTTCAAAAGTGCCACCATCAAAGAACGGACCAGCTTTGGGAACCATACGTTCACTATCTCTTTCTCTATTTTCTCTATTAAGTCTATTCTTTTCCATATCGGCATCAAGACCAAATGCCTTTTGTATCATTTCATCGCTGATAAGATTTCTATCTGCTAGTTGAATTAGTAATGCTTTTTCTGCATCTTCATTACTAAGATCCATTCTATCAAACTCAATCTTTGCTGGTAATTTAAAACCCATAGCTTTTTGAACTAGAGCTATCTCATTTTTCCAAAAAGCAGTTAATACTTTTCTTCCATATTGTAATCTTTGTGTTAGTGTTTTTAGACTAATGAAATTATTAGTTGTACCAGCAGCACCAAATGTTCCTGTTAGCGTTGGTGGAATACCAAGACCAGCATAAATAGCATTTAAATGAGGAACATATTTAGCTTCTCCTAGAAACTGATGAACAGCTGTTTTGCTTTCTATAAGCTCAATATCTGGTCCCCATACTAAATCCATTGTGCCACCACCAACATTAGCTTGTAGTATATTACTAAGTTTACTAGCAGCAGCTTGTGTTGGAGCAATTTTATGTTCTAAACTACCAAGTTTAAAAATTCTTATATTAGAGATAGCACCATCAAGAGCTGCTAAGTCTGCTAATTTAAGTTTTTCAACAATACTAATATCATCCATAATACTATAGATCATTGGAAATGCCCATGTTTTCCAATCATCTTTTTTGTAGTGGAATACTAGTGTTTTGTTTGGATCCAGAAGATATGGTTTCTTTGACTTGGCAGATTCTACAATTGCTTCTGGTAGTTGAGCCACGATAGCTGCTTCGGCTTCATTCTTTGGACTATTAATAATCTTGCGTAATGATGCTGGTATGCTAATATAGTAATTTTTCTTACCAACAAAAGAAGCTAGTGATGCTCCTGCAATATCAACTACTCTTGGATCAATAAAAGTATACTTCCAAGGTATTTCTCTTTTTTCTACTACGTCTTCATCACTATTAATAATTAAATCTGGAGAAGCTTTTGTTCTATACATGTTTTCAGCAACCTTAACGCCAATTTTTGCTGTTTGTTTATTAACAACAACATTGCCTACTCTGTATAAATGATTAAGAAATCGCTCGCTTCTTTCTTCTCCTTTTACTTTTTCAAACCAATTACGATAAAATCTTTCTATTCTTTTGTTTGGATGAACTAGTCTTATGCCCTGACTAGCAAAATCGCCCATAAGATCAATAACATTTTTAACCAATCCAACTCTGTTATAGATTTGATCGGCCATAGCAAAGATAGCTTTGATCTCTGTGGGAACAGCCTCGTCTGGTCTAAAGTAATCATAGTCGCTTTTTGTTAAACCCGGACGACCAGATATTGGCCCATCCAAATTCATAAAGTTTCTGAAACGACTAGTTGCTGCTGTGGACTTGTTGGCAAATAAGCCAAATTCTTCTAAACTACGAGACGATTCATCCAGAGCTTGTTGTTTACTATTTAGGTCATTATCGTCCCATGTAACATATGCTTTTTCTGGCATAGTGTTGGGAGCTTCTGGAATACTTTCGCTCTTTGGATATTTTTTTCTAGGCATAATATTTTCTTAAATATATTTAAGTCTACAGTTTGTGTTGTCTTTTGGTAATAAATATCCTAAAAATTCTAAATAATTTCTAAGTTTATCTTCATATAGATCTTGTTCTATAAACGATCCAACGCTGAATAAATCAAATCTAATTGGTTTATGTTCAGATATATTGTGATATTGACTAAATCTATTAAAAGGATTTACTGTTTGTCCAATTTTTAATAAGTTTTTTTTGCCATCAGAAACAAGATATAAAAAGGGCTGATTAACAAAATTCTTAAATTTAT
>RFVO01000095.1 GCA_009928005.1 Chitinophagia bacterium
AATTGATTTTGTAAAAACAGAATTAATGCCCGATTTTGATTTTGATGCGTTTAATCACGACGAAGACGAAGGTGCGTATGCGCCTGATGCAAGAGTAACACCTTCAGCTCCTGATTCAAGTGTAACACCACCTTCTAATGAAACCCAAGACGATAAAGACCCCTTAGAAATTACTGAAAAAAAACCTTTAGAAGCAAGAGATACTAAAGCAAGTGAAGGAGATAATTTAAGTGGGGAAGAAGTAGAAAAATGGTAAGTTAGAAATTTAGAACCGCTTATAATTTTTTAAGCATCCATATATCACAGCCACAGTGTCCGCTATTGCCTAAGGCATAGTTTAATTTTTCAAAACCTACTTTTTCATATATACTTACAGCTTTAGAAAGCTCCGGCATTGATTCTAAATATACCTGATTGTAACCGTTCTCTTTAGCCCAGTCCATTGATTTTAAAAGTAATTTTTTACCTAGTCCTGTGCCTCTTGCATTTTTATCTAAATATAATTTTACAAGCTCGCAAGTTTTTTCAGGCAAGGCTTCTGTGGGGAAAATACCACAACCTCCTAATATAATTCCATTTTGTTCTGCTACATAATAGATAGAACCAGGGGTTTTGAATAATTCATATAAATGGTCGGTAGTAGGGTCGAAATATACAGTACCTGGTTTATTAGCACCAAACTCTGTAAGCGCTTCTCTAATTACTGCAGCAATTGCAGCATTATCAGAGGGCTTAATATTTCTTATTTGAATTGAATCTGACATTATGCTTGTTTTTTCCAATTTTTATATTGGTTCATTAATCCATTGGTAGAACTATCGTGGCTATTCACTATTTCGCTGTTTTCTAATTCAGGTAAAATTTTATTAGCAAGTTGCTTACCCAATTCTACACCCCATTGGTCATAACTAAATATATTCCAAATAACGCCTTGCGTGAAAATTTTATGTTCATACAATGCAATCAAATAACCTAAAGTAGAAGGTGTTATTTTCTTTACTAAAAAAGAATTAGTTGGTTTATTGCCAGTAAAAACTTTAAAAGGAGCTAAGAATTCAATTTCTTTCTCTGTTTTTTTATTAGCGCTTAATTCTGCTACTACTTCCGTATTTGTTTTTCCATTTAACAAAGCTTCTGTTTGCGCAAAATAATTACTTAATAATTTATCATGATGGTCGCCAATAGGGTTGTGGCTTATAGCAGGTGCTATAAAATCACATGGAATGACTAAAGTACCCTGATGTATTAATTGATAAAAGGCATGTTGACCATTCGTACCTGGTTCTCCCCAAATAACAGGACCAGTGCTATAATTTACAGCCGTTCCATTGCGGTCAATGTATTTACCATTACTTTCCATATTGCCTTGTTGGAAATAAGCTGCAAAACGGTGCAAGTATTGATCATAGGGGAGTATTGCTTCCGATTGTGCACCAAAGAAATTGGTATACCAAATACCTAATAAAGCCATCACCACAGGGATATTCTTTTCGAACTTTTCTGTTTTAAAATGGTTATCGGCATCATGTGCTCCTTTTAATAAAGATTCGAAATTATCATAGCCAATCGTTAAAGCAATAGATAATCCAATGGCACTCCACAAAGAATATCTTCCACCTACCCAATCCCAAAATTCAAACATATTCTTACTTGCAATACCAAATGCATTCACTGCTTTTTCATTTGTACTTAATGCTACAAAATGTGTAGCAATATTTTTTTCATCTACAGCTTTTTCTAAAAACCATGTTCTTGCAGTATGGGCATTGGTCATGGTTTCTTGAGTGGTAAATGTTTTAGAGGCAATTAAGAATAAGGTTTCTTCTGCATTTAGTTTTTTCAAAGTTTCTGCAATATGAGTACCATCTACATTGCTTACAAAATAAACTTGTATACCTTCTATCCAATAAGGTTTTAAAGCCTCTGTTACCATTACTGGACCTAGGTCAGACCCGCCAATGCCAATATTAACAATAGTCTTAATTTTCTTTCCTGTGTATCCTTTATGCTCTCCACTATGAATAGCATCGCAAAAAGTCTTCATTTGCTTTTGCACTCTTTTAATTTCAGGAAGAATATTTTCTCCATCCACTAAAATACTTGTATCTGTAAAATTTCGAAGGGCTGTATGAAGTACCGCTCTATTCTCTGTTTCATTAATTGCCTTGCCTTCAAACTGTGCTTTAATGGCTTTTTCTAATCCACATTCTTTAGCCAATTGTAAAAGTAATTGCACTGTTTTTTCTGTGATAATATTTTTTGAATAGTCAAATAAAATATCTGAAGTGGAAATAGAGTATTGTTCAAATCTTGTTGGATCAGCTGCAAATAAATCTTTCATTTGCTTACGATTCATCTCTTCCTCAAAGTGCTTTTTTAATACGAACCAAGCTTGTGTGGATGTTGGGTTTATTCTTTCTAACATGTTTTTAATTTCTCTTTTTCTCTTTTATAATTTTTCTATAGTTTCTATTGTGGTTGCAAGCATCTCATTTGTAATATCTAAATGAACTACAAAACGAATAAGCTGTGGTGTCATTGCTATGACTGAAATATTTTTTTCTTTTAAAGTAGCTGCTAATTGGGTTGCATTGTATTTTCCTTCAATATGTGCAATAACAATATTGGTTTCTACTTCAAAAATTTCTTTGACAAAATCCTTTTTTAATAAAGCATCATTAATTTTCAATGCTTTGCTATGATCTTCTTTTAATCTTTCAATATGATTATCTAATGCATAAATGCCTGCAGCCGCTAAAGAGCCTGCTTGACGCATGCCACCTCCAAATACTTTACGCCATCGTCTGGCTTTTTTGATAAAGGGGGCAGATCCTAATAAGACACTTCCTACAGGGGCGCCTAATCCCTTACTTAAACAAATAGAAATTGAATCAAATACTTTTCCATATTGTTTAGGGTCTTCATTTTTATGTACAATAGCATTGAATATTCTCGCGCCATCTAGGTGTAATCCTAAGCCGTTTGACTTAGCTACTTTTTGAATGGCTTCAATTTCAGAAAAATCATAACAAGCACCACCACCTCGGTTGCAGGTATTTTCTAAGCTAACTAATTTAGAAATAGGCTTATGGACATCGTCAGGGTTAATGGCTGCTAAAACCTGTTCAGCTGTAATTCTGCCTCGGTTCCCGCGTAATAATTTAACTGATGAACCCGAATTTGAAGCAATGCCTCCGCCTTCGTATTGGTAAATATGGGATAATTCCTCACAAATAACCTCGTCACCCGCTTGGGTATGGGTTTTAATGGCCAATTGATTGGTCATGGTTCCGCTTGGACAAAATAGACCTGCTTCCATCCCAAATATGCCAGCTGTTTTAGCCTCCAAAGCATTTATAGAAGGATCTTCGCCAAATACATCATCACCTAGTGGAGCAGACTGCATAAAGGCTAACATAGCAGGGGTGGGAAGGGTTACGGTATCGGATCTAAAATCTATCATGGAACGAAGATAAATCTCGAGGGGTGATTATCCCTCATAAATTTTGAGGAATTCACCCCATTTTGGACTAAAAAATGTGCATAAATGCTTTGTAATCAATATTTGTATAATTAATCGCAAAAACCTACCTTTGCCGACTGACATTCGTTAATTTTCCTATATATTAACTTATGGTCTGGCACACTTTTTTAGACATTTCAACGTTATACATTTAAATAAATTCTTTGCATGAGGCAGCTTAAAATTGCTACACAGATTACCAACAGAGATTCTCAAGCGGTTGAAAAGTACTTACAAGAGATTTCTAAGATTTCAATGATCAATCCTGAAGAGGAAACCACTTTAGCGCAACGCATTAAAATGGGCGATCAACGCGCTTTAGATAAATTAGTCCAAGCCAACTTACGTTTCGTAGTATCTGTTGCCAAACAATACCAACACCAAGGTTTGTCTTTATCTGATTTAATCAATGAAGGAAACCTAGGCTTAATCAAGGCAGCTCAACGTTTTGATGAAACAAAAGGTTTTAAATTTATTTCTTATGCTGTTTGGTGGATACGTCAATCTATCTTGCAAGCATTAGCAGAGCAAGGTCGTTTAGTTCGTTTACCACAGAATAAAATTGGTACTTATAATAAAGCAAACAAAGCCTATATGGCTTTTGAGCAAGAACATGAGCGTGAGCCATCAACTGAGGAATTAGCAGGTATCTTAGAAATGTCTGAAACTGAAATCAATAACATTTTCCAATCCAATACTCGTCATACTTCTTTAGATGCACCAGTGCATGAAGCAGAGGATGTAGCCATGGGAGATTTATTAAAAGGTGGAGATGAAACCGACGAAGATGTGATGAAAGATTCTTTAAGAGAAGAAATTCGTCGTGTACTTAAGTCATTGAGTCCTAGAGAAGCGGAAATAGTTAACGCATATTTTGGTTTAGATGGAGAGAATGGCGTTACTATTGAGCAAATTGGTATTAAATACGATTTAACGAAGGAGAGAATAAGACAAATAAAAGAGCGTGCTATTAAACGTTTACAAAAAGCAAGATATAGCAACGCACTTAAGGCTTATTTGGGCTAGTAGTAAAATATATTATAAAGCCCCTTCAGTCTTAGGATTTGATGGGGCTTTTTTTTAGCCAAGATTTTGTTGATAATTTGATAATGAAGAAAGTAAAAGGACTAAATAGGATAAACTGAATTTTGAATAAGTAAAAAAGTAGATAATAAACAAATTATGGAAACAGAAAAGGTGAGCATTTTAATTATAGGTTCAGGACCAGCTGGGTACACAGCTGCTATTTATGCAGCGCGTGCCAATATGAAACCATTATTATACCAAGGTATTCAACCAGGTGGTCAATTAACCATTACCACTGAAGTAGAAAACTATCCTGGTTTTGCAAATGGTATTCAAGGCCCTGAAATGATGGTGCAATTTGAAAAACAAGCTGCTCGTATGGGGGCAGATATTCGTTATGGCTTAGCTACTAAAGTTGATTTTAGTGGGGATGTAAAAAAAGTATGGATTGATGATGAAAAATTAATTGAGGCTGACGCAGTTATTATATCAACAGGAGCGAGTGCAAAATGGTTAGGCATACCTAGTGAAGAAAGATTAAATGGTTTTGGCGTAAGTGCATGTGCTGTTTGTGATGGATTCTTTTTTAAAGGAAAAGAAGTAGCCATTGTAGGTGCGGGTGATACAGCTGCAGAAGAAGCACATTATTTATCAAAGATGTGTACTACCGTGCATATGTTTGTTCGTAAGGAAACTATGCGAGCATCTAAGGTTATGCAAGATAGAGTGTTGAATACGCCCAATATTAAAGTGTATTTTAATACAGAGACCGATGAAATTTTAGGAGAGAAGAAAGTAGAGGGTGTTCGTGTTATAAATACCAAAACAAATACGAAACAAGAAATCCCTGTTAGTGCCTTTTTCGTAGCCATTGGTCACCAACCTAATAGTAGTATTTTCAAAGATTATATCGACATGGATGAAACAGGTTATATAATTACAGAACCAGGTACTACTAAAACTAATGTGGAAGGTGTATTTGCATCGGGTGATGTACAAGACAAAAATTATCGTCAAGCAGTTACTGCAGCCGGTAGCGGTTGTATGGCAGCTCTTGATGCAGAGCGTTATTTAACTTCAAAAGGACATTAATGTCTAATGCACCACATTTGCGTATTAGTTTAGATAAACTAGTTTTCTTTGGCTATCATGGTTTGTATGCAGAAGAAAAAAAATTAGGCAATAATTATATTGTAGATGTAATTATCGATTTCACGCCAAAACAATCAAATATTCATAATTTAGAACAGACCATAGATTATGTAAATGTATATTCGATCATCAAAAAATGGATGGCCATACCAACACCTTTGCTTGAAACCTTAGTGGGAAATATGGTAGATGATATTTTAAACACAGAAATACTAGCGAAAAAAGTGATGGTAAAAATTACTAAACTGCATTTACCCATTGATGAATTTGAAGGGACCGCATCGGTTTCATTAGAAAAATCAAGAGATTAAATTTTCTTATTTTTCCACCTCATGGAATGAATATATAAATAAGATGGAACTAGTAAAGAAATCCAATAAATAATTTCACAAACCCAGCCAATTGTAATAGGGAGTTG
>RFVO01000096.1 GCA_009928005.1 Chitinophagia bacterium
GCTTCAAAATCGGCAGTAGGTAAATATATTTTATGAGTAGCTTCATCAATAGCAATAGTTCTTGCTCCTTTTGCGGTAGTAATATTTTCAACTAAACTAAAATGACTTGCATCTACTTCTTTAATAATACTCATGGTGCCTTCCCCATTAGATGTAAAAATTAATTTTGATTTATTGTCAAAAGCTACACCATCGCAGCCATCCCCAATGCCAATGGTAGTAACCATTTCGCCTGTTTCTGCATTAATCACGCCTAATAATTTTTCACCCCCTGCAAATAATCTTTTGGTAGCTTTATCAATGGCAAGTCCAGTAGGTGATTCAATAGGTGCAATGCTCCAATGTGCTTCTACAACATACGTTTTCGCATTAATGACTACAATTTCATTTTTGTCTTCTACGTTTACAAATATTTTACCTGCTTCATTTGACACTGCAGTTTCAGGTTTACCCCCTACAGCTACTGTTGCAATTACTTGTAAAGTATTGGCATCTATAAAACTGAGGTCCTTACTTCTTCCATTGCAAGTAATAATAGTTTTAGAAAAAGGATCATACATAATTGCATCCGGATTTTCACCAGTAGCAATAGTGGCTTTTATTTCATTAGTATTAATGTTAAAAGCAAAAACGTTGTTTAATCTTCCATTACTGGTGAATCCTAATTGATGAATCGGTTCAAAAGCAATGCCATGCACCCCAGTTGTATTGGGAATAAAACCAATAGAGTCACCTGTGCTTTTATCTAAAATATTTACTTGAGTCCCATGAGATACATATAATTTATTTCCGTAGACAGTTAAATAATCCCAACCCCCTGCACTTTTAATGGAGAAGCTTTGCTGTACAGCAAAATTGTTCTTTTGAGCCACTAATCCACTTGTAAAAATGCATATACTTAATAGAACAAGAATGGAACGAAAATAATTTTTCATAGTTTTAATTTAATAGGTAAAAATACTAATTGGAATAAGATATTAGTATTAATTTATTTAAAAGGCAGCTAACGCTAAAAAGGTTTAAACTATATGAGCTTGAATAAGCCCCAAATACCCAGTAGATAAACAATTAAAACAATAAAGGAGTCAATGCCCATTCTATAAATTTGCTTTTTAGAATGTATGACCATACCAGCCATATAAATGCCTGTTAAAATTATACCTAAAGTGGTTAGGTAAATATCGGAAGGTTTCAAGTTAGGTAGTATAGCATCACCACCAATAATAGAGGCCATAATAAATAAGACCGGTAAAAAAGCATTGCCCCCGAAAATATCACTCACCGCCATATTGTAATCACGAATTTTAGCAGAAGCAATACCCGTAGAAATTTCCGGAAGCGCGGTACAAAGTGCTAGAATAGTGCCTCCAAAAATGACACCACTAATATTCCAACGATTCGCTAAAGTTTCTCCTGTAATTTCTAATGCCCATCCTGCAAATAAAGTAATGATAGCTCCAATAGTTAATACCCAGTAAGCGCTTGATAAACTTCCTTTGAAAGTAGATTTTGGCATTCTCATATGATGTATCATTTCATCAGGTTGCACCTTTTGTTTTCTATCCATCATTTTTGAAATTAGAAAAATAGTACCTATCCAAATTAAAACAATCAACCATTCAAAGGGGGTGGTTCTAAAAAAAATAAGTGAATTGGGGAATTGCGCGCCAATAATAACCACACTTAAAATAAAAATTAAAGCCACACCCTCTAAAATTAAAACTTTAGAATGTCCTTTTTGAGTTAGGGGGGCCGACCTACCTACACCAAAAATATCAATTAAAACAAGTACTACCGTTTGAATGGCAATGCCTCCTAGTATATTACTAATGGCAATATCGTAATCTCTATGTGCGGCGGCCACAGTAGTAATTGCAATTTCAGGAAGGTTGGTAATAATGGCTAAAAAAACCATACCTCCAAAAGCCTCACCTAATCCAAAGTGTGAAGTAATGGCATCAATGGCCTTGGTTAGTTTAATGCCAGTTACCCAAATTACAATGGTGGCAATTAAAAAAATGACAATAAGTAATATGCTAGATAAACTGTTGAACTCCATAATGTGTCTTTTAAGACTAAGTAGGCTTCTATAAAGTTACCAATAAAATTGACCACTTTAAAAACTATAAGATAGTGTTTGGTAATAATTGTAATGAAAATGATCAATAGGTACAATGGGAGCAGTATCGTATAAAAAATCTAGATTAAAGGAAGTGCTTAATTTTTTGCTTATAGGTAATTGAACTTGATTAAATACAGAAGTTCTATTACTCATTTTGTCATGATAAGAGCCTGTTTGGTTAAAAATTCTAAAAATAAATTCAAAATGATTACTAGGGTTGACTACAGAGTATTTAGCCGTTAGATTTAATTTTGGATGTGTGACAATACTATTTTGATTATTTATCTGTGTTTCATCATTCACAGCAGACCAATTCCACTTTTCATTTTCTAAGAAAATACCTGCGCCCCAAAAAAAATCTTCCCATTCTGTATTTTTAAAATAATGTATGAGATTCAAACCAGCTAAATTTCTATATTCCATACCTAGTGAAGCATCCCATTGATATTGCAAAAATGTTTCTAGGTGTAATTTATCATTGAGTACTTTATTATTTTTTAATTGAAAAGTGCCTAAATTTTGAATGGATTGACCACCATTAGTAACCTTATCAATCTTGGAATAAAAAGTAGTGGCATTATTTTTTTTTAAAAAAGTAAAATCACCTGTATAGAAAAAATCAAGTAAAAACTTTTTTTGTTGGTCGGTGGCTATTGAAACTGAAATTTTACTTTGCACATTATCAGCACTATCTAAACTTTTTGTTTTGTCAGTATTTAATATTTGTGCCCCTGCTTTTTGGGTAACAAAAACAAAAAAGCAAAGACCTAGTATAATTTGTAAACTCTTTTTTTTCATAACCAATTTGCTATATTATTTTTTACCCACTTTATATTTATATCTAAATACAAAGGCGGCTAATAAAATGAGCGCACAAGCTTCTACCAATAATTTTTCAGGGTCAATAAAATCAATAGGCCTATCCTTTAATAGTGGATCCATCACTAGTCCATGTATAATAAATAAAAGGCCGGTGGCATAGGATATGACATGAATATTTCTCCAAGTAGTGGTACCTAATTTCTTTTTGACAATTTTTTGAGTAGTAATAATAACAATTAATAAAGCTAAAAATGAAATACTACCCAATAAAACAAAGATAGGCTGATGCGGTGCTGATAGGGGTTTCAATAAATGGTTAAAACTAAATTTTGAACTAGGGTCTAAAGGAATAATGATGAAATGTAAAAACACAATCACTAAAGCAAAATAAGCTGTGTAATTATGTATATCAATTATTTTGAACGCTTTTATTTTTGCAGGTAGCTTTTTCCAATAATCGGATTGCTTATATGCCGTGCTTAACATAATGCCCATTAGAATATTTAAGGTTAATAATACAAGGGCTGTTAAACCTAAGATGCCTGAAATTTCAATAGTTTCCATGGTGTACAATTTGCTTTGAAGTTATTTTTCAATCTATTCTCATATTATAATAGCCCTTAAAAGTAGCCAATAAGTATAGATACTCATTATAAAAACTAAATAATATAAAAGTCTATAAAAATAGTAGACTTATTTAAATTTTATGTATTTTTGCCTATAGTCATGTGGCCGAGTGGCGAGGCAAGGGTCAGCAAAACCCTTAACGATGGTTCGATCCCATCTATGACGACTTTCTGGTTTTATAGCAAGCAATCGTTAAATCCGGGCGGTGTGTCTACACTGCCCTTTTTTTCTTAAATTTAATGCTTACAATTCCTATTAAAAAGTATCCAAAAATTTTATCTTATGAGAAACAGTGTCCTACGTATTTCTTTTTTCTTATGCTTGCCTTTATTCATTTTGGCACAGAAGAAAACAGATGCCACTAAAATTGAAACTGCAAAGCCAGTCAATGAAACTAGTTATTATAAACCTTTATTATGGAGAAACGTAGGACCCATGCGTGGTGGTCGTTCGGTAACCTCCACTGGTGTTAATGGAAATCCGTTAGTGTATTATATGGGTACCACAGGTGGAGGTGTTTGGAAAACAGAAGATGCAGGTATTAGTTGGAATAATATTTCAGATGGTTTTTTTAAAACAGGATCAGTGGGTGCAGTAGCCGTTGCTGAATCAGATATAAATGTAGTGTATGTGGGTATGGGAGAACACGCACCAAGAGGTGTGATGAGTTCTTATGGAGATGGTATTTATAAATCAACGGATGCAGGTAAGACTTGGAAAAATATGGGACTTGAATTAACGCGTCAAATTTCTTCTATTCGTATTCATCCAAAAAATGCCGACTTAGTATACATTGGTGCACAAGGGGCTATTCATGGTGCAAGTTCTGATAGAGGAGTTTATAAATCTGCAGATGGCGGAAAAACTTGGAACAAAACTTTATATGTAGATGAGAATACAGGTTGCGTGGATTTAAGTATGGATATGAATAATCCAAGAATTTTATATGCAGCTATGTGGGATTATAGAAGATTACCTTGGGAAATAAGAAGTGGTGGAAAAGGAAGTGGTTTATATAAGAGTGTGGATGGTGGCGATACTTGGGAAAAAATTCAAACGGGTCTTCCTAAAGAATTAGGAAAAATGAGCGTCTCTGTTTCTAAAGCAAATTCTAATAAAATTTATTTAGTCGTAGAAAGTGATTCTCAAAAAGAACAAGGAGGTTTATTTGTTTCAGAAAACGCTGGAAAAACTTGGAATAGAATAAGTAAGGACCACCGCCTTGTGCAACGCGCTTGGTATTATGTAGAAGCCTTTGCAGATCCGGTGGATGAAAACACAGTCTACGTTTTAAATTCACCTGCAGTAAAATCTACTGATGGTGGAAAAACTTGGCAATCCTTTAGAGCACCCCATGGTGACTATCATCAATTATGGATTAACCCGACCAACAATAAAAATTTAATTATCTCCAATGATGGAGGTGCTGCTATTTCTTTTAATGGAGGTGCTTCTTGGTCTTCACAAGACAATCAACCCACTGCACAATTTTATAGAGTGAATGCAGATAATTTATTTCCTTATAATATTTATGGAGGACAACAGGATAATACTTCTGTAAAAATTGCAAGTCAAACCACCTCATGGGGTGGCATTAGCGAACGCGATTGGTCTTATAGTGCAGGTGGAGAGTCGGCCTTCTTAGCCTTTGATCCTAATAATCCAAGATATGTAATGGGGGGAAGTTACCAAGGTACTATTGGTTTATTAGATACTAAAACCAATGAACAAGTAGGAGTGATGGAATATCCAGTGCAATATCAATCCTTGCAACCAAAGGATATGAATTATAGATTCAATTGGAATGCACCAATCATACATTCCATTCATGAGACAGGCGTTTTTTATCATGCAGGTAATGTTTTATTTAAAACCACCGACATGGGAAAATCATGGACGGCTATTTCTCCCGATTTAACTACACATGATACTAGTAAAATGGGTATGAGCGGAACGCCTTATACCAATGAAGGTGCGGGCGGAGAAAATTATTGTACTATTAGTTATGTAATTGAATCACCACTTGAAAAAGGAGTATTTTATACAGGTAGTGATGATGGACTTGTGCATATTACTAAAGATGGCGGTGCTACATGGACTAATATTACACCAGAAGGGGTGAAAGGAACTTTAGTGAATGCCATTGAAATTTCTCCATTTGATAAAGCTACTGCCTATATTGCCGTGAATAAATATAAGTTTAATGATTTCACACCTTTAATATATAAGACCACCGATTACGGCAAAACTTGGGTTAAAATTACAGAAGGTATTCCTTATGGAGCCTATGCGCGTGTAGTTAGAGAAGACAATGAAGTAAAAGACTTATTGTATGCAGGAACAGAAACAGGATTTTATATTTCTTATAATGCAGGTAAGTCTTGGAAACAATTACAATTAAATTTACCTGTTACACCTATCACCGATTTAAAATTGCATCAAAATCATTTATTAGCCTCCACGCAAGGTCGTGCTTTCTGGGTATTAGA
>RFVO01000097.1 GCA_009928005.1 Chitinophagia bacterium
TTAGGCTATTATTTACTAGGTTATTTTTTTAAACTTTTTAAAGTAGGTAAGATTTTTGCTACTCCTTCTTGAATAGGTAATAATACAGGAATATTTAATTTTTGTTCATATTGTTTTTGAAAAGCAAAGGCTTCTTCGGTGGTACAGTCTTCTGTATGAATACCCACGGCAATTACTTTTGAACCTAACTTTTCTATAATTTCAATTTCCGATTCAACGCTTGGAATAGACCCCCACTTTTCATCGTGGTCAAAATATTTACGCTTAGGGGCAAATAATAATATGACATGTTTAGCATTTCCAGATATCAATAACTCAATACCACAAGGACCACTTGGGTTTCTTAAAGAGGATTGCCCTTCTAAGAAAATAAAATCAGGTGCTGTCTCTTTCCAACAAGTAACAATGGCATTTTCTAATTCTCCAGAAACAAAGTCGTTTAATGTTGAATCAAAAACAAAACCATACTTACCCCCTTGCAACCAACCTGTTTGTCCTGTGTATATCATATGAGCCTTGAGCCCGTCTGCTTCACAGGCCTGTCTTAACATTCTCGCTGTAGTTCTTTTGCCCATGGCACAATCCATACCTATGACAGCTATGATGGGGGCTGTTACTTTATAAATATCTCCAGTCCAAAAGCTAAGTTGCTCTCTGGTTTTTGGTTTTCTTACATCAATTAATTGAACCCCTTTTTCTTTGGCAAGCGCCACTATCTCTGGCTTCTCATTTAAATACTCATGTAAGCCATTTACAATAGATAACCCTGCATGAATAGCTTCAATAATAGTAGTTAACATATTACCAGGTAACCTTCCACCAACTGTAGCTACTCCAATAACTAAAAATTGAATATTAGTAATTGCTTTAACCGCATCTTGTAAATTTTCAAAAACGGGTATATTTCTATTTTTACCATCTAATAAAGTTCCTGCATCTTGTCCAGCAGTATCTGTGCAGTCTACCACGCCTTTAATCGTAAAACGTTCAGTACCTCTTATTAGTCCGTGTGCAGTTTTAGCATCTAGTGCTTTCAATAATCCATTTGTTAATATTATTGCATTGTTCATCTTTCTAACCTTGCTTTTTATTTTAAAATTATTTTCTTTTGAAATTTATTTTCTTTTGATAAGTACGCCTGGGTAATTACCAGTGGCCTTTTGATTTTGATAAGTAAGTTTGCCATTAATCCAAACCATTTCAATACCAGAAGATAAAGCTGTACTATTTTGAATAGTAGCATTGTCTTTCACAGTGGCTGGATTCAATAAAACTAAGTCGGCGTAATTACCTGCAGCAATAATACCACGGTCTGTTATGCCTAAATGCTTTGCTGTTAGTCCTGTCATTTTATGAATTGCATTTTCTAATGATATTACTTTGTCTTCTCTAACATATTTTCCTAATACTCTTGTAAAAGCACCATGTCCTCTAGGATGCCCGCTAGCATTGCCATCAGAACATATATTGGCATAAGGCCAAGCAATAAAATTAGCAACATCCTTTTCAATCATAGACTTTGCTGCTATAGCTTCTACTGTTCCTTTAAAATTTGGATTCTTTTCTTTAAAATCAGCTGCAATCGCAATTAATGCCATTAAAGTAACAGATGGCTTTTCATTTCTCATAGCAGCAATAGCTGCAATTGTCTTACCTCTATAGGCTTCAACGGGTGCATACTTTACTAAATAGGATTCATTCGGATCAAATGTATGGTTCACGGCAAACTCTGCACTTATGGGATTGGTATAATCTCTAGTAGGAAATAAAACCCTCAATGTGGAGTTCCAATAAGTATAAGGATACACATCGGCAGTAATATTAATTCCAGCAGCTCTTGCTTTTTCTAATTTTTTTATTAATGCGCTAGAAGTTTCCCAGTCATCTTTTTTAGCAATTTTAATATGTGAAATTTGTACAGGCATTTTAGTAACTCTCCCAATTTCAATAATTTCATCAATAGCATCTTGTAACCTAATATCTTCACTTCTAATATGGCTCATATATCTCGTCTTTGCTGCTGCAGCCACTTTGGCAAGTTGTATTACTTCATCTTTACTAGAAAAAAAAGCTTGCTCATATTCAAGCCCTGTTGATAAACCAAATGAACCTTTCTCTAATTCTTTTTGTAAAATAATTTTCATTTTATCTATCTCTGCTTGACTAGCCTCTCTAAATACATCCTTTTCGCCCATTACCTCTACTCTTAAGCTTCCCTGTCCAGTATAGCTAGCTACATTTACCGCCATAGCATGATTTTTAAATTGTTCTGCGATTGTATCTAATGGATAACTCGCTCCATCCTGGCCTATAATAATTGTGGTTATACCTTGGCTATTGGTAGGAATAGCCTCTGGATGATCGTCTAAATCTCCAAAATGATGGCTATGAGAGTCAATAAAACCGGGTGCTAACACTAATCCGTGGCCATCAATGACCTCCTCATTTGTACCAGCTTTTAATTGACCTACTTTAATTATTTTTTTACCCTGTATTCTTACCGATGCACTATAAGCAGGCTTACCCGTACCATCAATTAATTGCACATTAGTAATTAATTCTGTTTTTTGATTAGCTGTATTTTTTTCTTGTGCAAATAGTGTATTAGTATATGACACTATGAATAGAAAAGAAACAATGCTTATAAATTTTATTTTCATTTTAAATCTATTATTGTTTACCAAAAACGAATATACATAGCAGCTACTAAACCAAGTACAATAATGACCATGGCCAAATTAGCATTGGTTAATTTATATTTAGTGCCGTCTTCTATTAAATCATTTTCATGTTTTTGTCCGCTTTTATCTAATAAACTTACTAGCACAATGGTAATCATAGTAAAAGCAAATACTAACCCCATTTGAATTAAATAAGGAATTTCAAAACCACCATGCCCATTAGAATATGCTGTATATAAAATAGTTTCATGACCCATCCAGCCTACAATAAATTTATCAAATACAATAGATAAAATAACACCTACAATGATTCCAGTAATAGCTGCTTTGGATGTTGCTTTTTTCCAGAAGAAACCTAATAAGAAAACCGGGAAGATGGCTGGTGAAATATAACCTGTATATTTTTGAATAAATTCAAAACCACCTTTTCCACCAATACCTAATGCATCGTTCCAGTTAATAATGATTGCAATGATTAAAGAAATTATAATAATAATGCGTCCTGTTGTTACAATTTTAGTATCGGAGGCCTCTCTATTAATATATTTTTTATAAATATCTAAAGAATAAATAGTAGATATACTATTGGCCTTACCAGCCAAGGAGGCTACAATGGCTGCTGTTAAAGCCGCCATAGATAAGCCTTTCAGCCCAACAGGTAAAAACCCTACTACCGATGAATACGCATTGTCCTGATTCAAACTACCACCACTTAACATTTCTTGTTGCAAGTTTCCATTTTGATATAGAACATAAGCAGCAATGCCCGGAAGTACTACAAGTACAGGCATTAATAATTTTAAAAAGGCTGCAAAGAAAATGCCTGTTCTGGCTGTTTTTAAATCGGCGCCTAAGGCCCTTTGTGTAATGTATTGATTACATCCCCAATAATTTAAATTGGCTACCCACATACCAGCTGCCATCATAGCTAGTCCTGGTAAACTAGAATAATCGTCAATTTGTTTTTGTGTGGCACCTGCACCTGGTTTATCAAATATCATTTTAAAATGATCTGGTGCTGCTTTTAATAAATGATTAAGTCCTGCAATGGCATTACTACCATAACCAAATTTTTCACCCACCACTGTTAAAGCTATATAAGAAGTAATTAAACCTCCCACTGTTAATACTAATACTTGTATTACATCGGTGTAGCCAATGACCTTCATACCCCCTAAAGTAATGAACAAGGCAAATAGTGCAAGGCCTATCATGATTAAATGAAAATGCGCGCCACCAGTTAAATTATTAATAGCAATGGCACCTAAATATAAAATGGAAGTAAGGTTTACAAATATGTATAAGAACAACCAAAATATAGCCATGATCATAGCCACTGTTTCGTTATACCTTGTTTTTAAAAACTGCGGCATGGTGTAAATGCTGTTTTTCAAATACACCGGCATAAAAAATACACCCACCAAGACTAAAGAAACTGCTGCTATCCACTCATAGGCAGAGATAGCTAAACCTAATCTAAAACCATTTCCACTCATGCCAATAAATTGCTCTGCAGAAATATTAGAGGCAATTAAAGAAGCACCTATAGCCCACCAAGTTAGTTGACCTTCTGCTAAAAAGAAATCGGTTGAATTTGCAGTGGCAGTTTGCTTGCGTTTATAAATCCAATAGCCATAGCTGGCAATTATTAAAAAGTAGAGTATAAAAACAATGTAATCATAGCCTTGTAATCCTTGAGTCATAGAAATTGGTTTTGGTCTTAAAATTAGTTCATTAACTTAAAAAGGCACCCTTTAAAACTACCATTTTTTTCAATACCAAACCCCAATTATAGTAGAGGCAAATTTTAATGATGTTTATTGATAGGAATCATAAATAGCTTAATTATCCTTAATTTTATAGCAAAAGCATAAACATTATGAATCCCGCTTTTTCCAAATTCAGTCGTTTAATTACCAATCCTATTTCCTTTGGCTTTTTCTTATTTCAAAAATTACCAGCGGCTTTTTTTGCGGGTTTGAGAATACATTATTTCGATGACCGTAAATGTGTGGTGCGTATTCGTTACTCTTGGTTTAGTCAAAACCCTTTTCAATCAATTTATTTTGCAGTGGAAGCCATGGCTGCAGAAATGACCTGCGGTATGCTGGCCTTCTCTCAAGTATATCAAAGAGTGCCTAAAATAAGTATGCTAGTGGTAGCTACGCAGGCGAGTTTTTTAAAAAAAGCAACAGGCACAATTTTGTTTAGTTGTGAAGATGGCTTGGCTATTCAAGCAGCTATTAATGAAACAATTGCAACGGGTGAGGGAAAAACAGTAATTTGTAAGTCGGTAGGCACGAATGAGAAGGGCGAAATTGTAGCCGAGTTTAATTTTACATGGAGCTTTAAAGCAAAAAATAATTCAATTTTATAAAAACGCAAATATGAAAAAAATTAAAACTAATATTCTAGTATGCACAATTAGTAGTTTTCTTTTATTATTTATGAGTAGTTCTTTACTAGCTCAAAATGCCAACCCACCGGGTTTAAAATATATTAAAGAAAGCGAATTAAAAAAAGATTTATATGCTTTGGCAGATGCACATTTTAATGGTAGGTCAGCAGGTACATTAGATGAATTAAAAGCCTCAATGTGGTTAGCTGAAAAATATAGAAGCATTGGTTTATTGCCAGCAGGGGATGATGGAACTTATTTACAATTTTTTAATTTATGGCGTAATCATATTTCTGATAAGACGGTAATAAAAATTAATAATAAAACTGTAAAGCTTTGGAATGAGGTAGCGGTGGCACAAATGGCGAATACTAGTATCGTGTCTCCTATTGTGTATTTAGGTAATGCTGCAGACATAGATACTTTACAATTAGATATTAAAAATAAAGTGGTGGCTATTGAGGCTTCTTCTAAAGGAATCAATTTGAATGTTTCTTTACCTACTTGGCGCTATAGCAGAAGTGTACAAACAAAATATGCAATGCCCCTAATAAGAAAAGGTGCTGCTGCCATAATTATTATTGCAGATGATGTAGCAGAAAAAGCATGGGACGACGCTGCAGAAAATTTTAAAAGAGGTAATTATGATATTGATGGTGGTGCAAATGTTACAGTAACGACTACCGTGCCTATATTATGGATGCATTCTAATGCTAAAGCAGCATTACAAAATAATACTGCGTTTATGAACGCTAATATTATCGTAGATAGATACAGCTACCCTTCTGTAAATATTATTGGTAAAATAAATGGTACCGACCCTAAATTAAAAGAGGAGTTCCTTTTATACAGCGGCCACCAGGATGCACATGGTATAAGAAATGCACATAATAATGATTCGACTTATTATGGCGCAGATGA
>RFVO01000098.1 GCA_009928005.1 Chitinophagia bacterium
AATATATAGACCCAACAAACAAGGAGGAAAAATGAAAAGAAAAATAGAGTTTAGAGAAGTACGTATGCATATGTCTAGACCCGCAACTATTAAAAGAGATGGAATGGACGGCTTAACTTATACAGACAACAAAAAAGAGGCTACTAATGTTTGTGTCTGGTATGACGTAGGATATAAAGACGGGGACATTGATATGATTGCAGAGAAAGATTTTCATATTGATGAATACAAGTCTTTAGAAAATGCTGAAAATCAAGCATATAAATATGCTGATAAATTGGCAAAACGTTTTAAAACTAACATTAATTATTATTAACAAAGGAGGAAAAATGAAAGACGTACGATACGTAATAGACTGGTTAGAAGAAGAAATAGCACACTTTGAAATGAGTGCTGAACAACACAACTACGTTAACAAGGTAGATGAAATAAGATATCAAATGGCACAAGAACTATTAGCTTGGATATTGGAATATAAATTTGATCCTAGATATTCAAGCCCCGTGAGCCGTGTTTCGTGCAACTCGGAAAAGGAGGCAAGATGAAAAAGAAAATAAATAGACAAGAGATAATAGATAAACTTTGTCAGTATGATGTTTATATGATAATGAGAAACATTAATGAAAATGATTATGACTGGTTATCTGATATTCGTGAATATGGTTTTCAAGGTTATGCAAATTACACAGACCAAGAATTAATAAATGAATGGGAGGAGTCCGAAGATGGATATAATTCTATGATAAAGCATAATGAACAACCTTACGAAATAATAAACACAATGTCCGTGAGCCGTGTTCCGAGTGACATGGAACAAGATACAAAGGCCTTTGGGAGTAGAACATGAACTTAAATAAACTACCAGAGCCAAGTTATTGGTTGTTATTTATTATCTGTACTTGGTTATTATTAATTGTGAGCATAGTGATATGGAAGTAAAAAAGTATGGAGTAAAAAAATCTTGGGATGGTTGGCGGACTTTCGCTTATGTTAGTGACGGAACACCTATGGGACTGATGCCAATTACTTGGGCTAATGAATTGTTTAAAACTAAACAAAAAGCTAAAGACTTTATAGAAAAATTAGCTTTAAACAACGGATGGAGTAAATGACTAAAAAAACAATAGACGGCTATTATTATGATGGTAAAAATAGCTATACATTATATAAGGATGAATATGGAAAAGCATACACGAAGAAAAAAACTAGGGGTAATAAAAGACCTACTAGAAGAAGAAATATATCGCCTATCAAGTGACATTTATTTTTATTTCATAAATAAATTTGAAATAAAAGAAAGATGTATTGTAGAGACGGATGACTATACCGAAAATACTGATTTAGGTAGAGAAATCTATTACTTGATTGAAGATACAATATTTAAAAGTATGAATGACCCTAATCACAGTATGAAAGATTGGGATTTATTTAACAATGTGGACATTAAAGAAAGAATTAAAAGCATTGTGTCCGAGTACGACAAAAAGAGACTACACTAATGGTTAAAAAAATGGATGTTTTGCGAACAACAATGTTGCTTAATGTATATGATGAACTAGCAAAGAAAACTTTAGAGTTGCTAGAGAAATATAAAGATGACCAACTTGTAGCCTCAACACTCGTGGCTCAAGGTTTAAAGGTCTATAAAAGCATATTATCGGAGCAAGAGTTTAACGATATGTTAAAAATTATTGTTGATGATGCAAATAAAATTAAACCTTTTTTTGAAGAAAAAGATAAAACAGTAAACTAATATGGAACAAATCGTAGAGGGACTATTAGCATTTTTATTATTATTTCTAATATTTTAATATGTTAGAATTAATAGCAGAGTTAGGTGTAGGATATACTATACTGGCTATCCTAATAACCATTGTCGTTTTTTCCCTATATAAAAAATAATATTTGACACTTGTGTTTAAATAATTATATTACCACTACTAATAGTGTTATAGCTATTAGGTCTCTTTTAGATAAGAGTATAAACATATCTTAAACCTTTGTTAGACAATGGAGGGGTTAGTTTTAGTCATCTAATCCCTCTTTAAAGTTATGAAAATTAAAAATTTTATGAATGTTAAATGTTTTGGTTGTAAGAAAACATATGACGGATATTGGACGTACGCTGAAAAAGAAGATACTCACGTTTATTGGGCTACTCAACATTTTAAAACAAAAGAAGAGGCCGAAAATTACATTAATAAATTAGCAAAAGAATACGGATGGATATAATATTTACACCAGAATTTTGGCTCGTGCTTGGATGGGGTGCTTTTCTAGCATGGCTAACTTGGCTCGGTCGTGATTAACCAAGCCAATTAGCCTCATCCTCATTATAAGGAAACATTA
The DNA here is from genome assembly GCA_009928005.1 of Chitinophagia bacterium. Classification (GTDB taxonomy): domain Bacteria; phylum Bacteroidota; class Bacteroidia; order Chitinophagales; family Chitinophagaceae; genus Sediminibacterium. Next base: position 2,350 of record RFVO01000098.1, read on the forward strand.
TCTATAATTATTGTAAATTAAGTACAGTATGACTATAAAACAAATTAATAGAAATACTGTAATCGTAGTCATTATTTAATGTCTATTTTAACGCCTTCGATTTCTTTAGGCTCATTATAGCCAAGTTTAATCTTTAATAGGCCGTCTTTCATTTCTGCCTCATCAATGACTACATCTTTAGCTAATTCAAATTGTTTAAAAAACTTTCTGAATGCTAGACCTTTTTGAACGTAATCTACGTTCTTATCTTCCACTTTACCCTCAATAGTTAAGATACCATCTTTAACTTCTACAAGTACATTTTCTTTATTGTATCCCGCTAAACCGATTTCTAAACCATATTTACCTTTTGAGTATTTTACTACATTGTAAAATGGGAATGATTGAACTTTTGACCAACTGTCAAAAATTGTTTCGAACGCATCATCAAAAAACTTTGTTGATCCGTTGAATAATTGTTTGTTTAAATTATTGAAAACTTCTAAGTTTGTCATAATTTACTCCTTTTTAAGCAAGTTAATTAGGTCTGCCCCTATGGCACAACCTATGACAGTATATAGTAAAACCTCCCCCTTTTTCAAGGGGGAGGAAACTTTAAACAATGAAAGGAAAAAATAGAGTGTGATACTCTATGTCATTGATTTTATTACTAAATTTAGCATAAGTCAATTACGCTATTTTTGCTTATATTTACTCGTCTTCGTCTTCGTCATCAAAGTCATTATCAGAATCACATTCATGATTTTCTAATTCTTCGACTTTTTCTCTGATAGTCTCAATGTCTTCATTAATTCTATCTAAGATGTCTTGTAATGTTTCTTTTTTCTTAGCCATGAGATACTCCTTTCGGCCGTAATGATCTCAAATAAAATTTATGGGATCAACCTTGTCTAAGTAATTAAAAATGATGTGACTAGAGCTGTTGTACTATTAAAAACAATACTTCGCCATTTATCTGCCATCTTTTTGTACTCTTTTCTTTTTTCTTTATCTGTTTCTTTTTTATAAGCCTCATAATGCCTATAATATTTAATCCAATTAATTTGTTTTTCTGTAAATTTAATATCCCCTCGTTTTACTGCTTGTAAATATTTTTCTTTAACTAAATCAGGATCAAAGCCTGACCAATAACATACCTTTTGAAAATCATCATCACTGTTTATTATCCATTCATGAGCCTCCATCTTATAAATACTTGTCTTACGATCAGACAGACCTTGCATAGTATCTTCAATAGCATTGCATAAAACCCCTCTCCATAGCTTTTGCTCAGAGGCTATCTCTTTGTCTTCTAGGATGGTTTGAGCAAATTCAATGCCCATAAGTTTTAATAAGTCTACTGAGTATGTCATGGTAATAGAGGATCATCTCAGGACTATGTTTAGTCTTAACAAAGTAATTATAGTTATCATGTACAGCTAATAACAATTCTGTGATTTCGTGTCCAGACCACGTTGAATAATCTATATCTAACACGTTTTCTAGCTTATGTGGTCTGAAGATGTTTGTACGTTTCATACGTACATTGTAAATCTTATTTTTCCTTTTTGCCACCATCATACACTTTAAAAACTATAGCTTTTCCCTCATTTTGAGGAATATTTTTTGGGTTAAAGTCATTTTTCCCTTTGCTATACCAATACATCTTGCATAATGGTAGAAATCTTTCGTCAAATGCAGGGTCAAAACCATAAGTTTTACCCATATAAAAATTAAACATCACGTGACAAATCAACTCATATTGAAATTTTGTTAATTTCTTAGATAAGAAACTTAAACAGTATAGAAATTCTGTTTGGATGGGGTCGTTTTCGTTATTCATGCTAGATTAGTAGCACAAATAACGAATTATACAACCTTAATGTTTTCCATTAAGTAAATTCTTAATAAAAACTTCGTATTTTACTTTTTCTTTTGATGCTTGATACTTGCAATAATCATGAACTAATTTAGAAATCATACTTGCTGGAGCTCTAAATTTTTTACCACAAAGACTTTTTAATATTTTGTAGTCATCAATTCTTATAGCAACACTTTTCCATTTACTTATATCCATTTTATTTCCTATGGGTGTAGTCTTCGCCAATAATCCATTCTTTCTTCAAATGTAGGCTCAGATTTTAGTTTCCAAAATATGTATAGTCTTTTTAATAGAGGCGGATAAGACCTATTATCTGGGTGTTCATCCATATAATATTGTTTAAAGGCATATTTTTTAAAGTTATACACATATCTTTTTATCATTGTTTTTATCATAATAGTTGTTTTTAATGGCGTTTTATACTAATGTCAAGGAATATTGACAATGCCTCCCAAGATATATAAGATAATCCTATGAAGTCATATCGCTTTACCGCTAGATATGCTGGTCAACGTATAGTACTTGACGTAAAGGCAGTAGATGATGATGAAGCGAAAAATAACTTCATAAAAGAGCTTAGAGAAGGCCGAGGAACTTGGAGTAAAGAGATTACATACTCCCCATCTAAAGTCTTCCTAACATATGAGGAACTGAATGTTTCATAATGAACAGTCTCTTATTACTAGAAAAATGATTCTAGAAACTAAATGGAATCATATGTTTTTAGAAAAAGGAATAGAGACAATAGATATGATGCAGATTGAACTCGAACTGAAAGAAATTAAAAGACAGTTAAGAGAACAAGCTGTATTCAAAGTAAGAGAAGAATTAGAAGAAGATTTAGATATAGCTTCTTAAAAAAATTCTATCTCAATAATTTATCTTTGGGGACTCCCTCAGAGAATAGGTATGTACACTTTGCTGTGTGGTCTACGATATCGTCTTGAAATAAAAATTCAAAACTTCTTATTACTTTTTGTTCTGTGTGAAGCCTAAATACTTTTTTATTCATTTGTTGTAAGAATTTTTCTTCATCCACATTTTTTGCTACATAACAAATTGAAGAATTTGCATGATTTTTTATAAAATTATATCTGCTACATCCATCAGATATGATATACTTATCATCTTTTTTTACTAAAACCATTGGACAAATTAATCCAATGTCTTCTATTGAATCATTAATATCTGTTGCGTGTTCTTTATGATCACAGTTAATTATATTATCAAAATTAATAACTTCTAATCTCACACCAAAGATTTGATACAACGGGTGTATTGTTTTTAAAGGCCCGTGATCCGTGATCCCTATAATTTGTGTCATGTTATAATCCTCTTTCTTTTATAATCTCATTTAAACGTTTTATTAATTTAATAGATATTCTATTTTTACTTGAATTACAATCGGTACAACAAAATATAATATTATC
>RFVO01000099.1 GCA_009928005.1 Chitinophagia bacterium
CAGTGGCATAAGTAAATGGAATTTTAATAACTTCTTGCAAATAGCTTAATGGCTTACGCTCTACTTTTTTACTTAAAGGATAAATTAAAACTACGCTGTCCTTATTAATAAGAGCCTTTAAACCTATTACACCCATAGCACCTCTCACTGTTAAGTAAATGGCTTTATCTTTTTGAATACTTACATTAACTATATAATTGTCTGCATTTTTTAAAGTTTCATAGTCTACTTTAAACTTTGCATTCATAGTGGTAAAGTCAATTTTTGCTAAATCAACTTTATTCAACAAGCCTTTAATAATTGCGGCAGAATCTACCTTCGGTTTTTTTGCAAGTAGTGCCGCATTAGTGGAATCGTTAATTGATAAAGCGTCTTTTATCACTTGTACTTTTCTATAAGTTGAGCAAGCAACTAAAAACAAAACTAATCCAAGTATATAAAAACCTTTTTTCATTGACTTATTATTTTTTGCCAGTATGGCCAAATCCACCAGTTCCTCTTTGGGTAGCTTCTAAAGTTTCTACTTTTTCTAAAATTACTTTTTCCACTTTTTGAAAAACCATTTGTGCAATTCTATCTCCATCTGAAATCACCTGTGTTTCATTGGATAAATTAATGAGTATAACTTTTAATTCACCTCTATAATCTGCATCAATGGTGCCAGGTGTATTCAAACAAGTAAGTCCTTGCTTAATGGCTAGTCCGCTTCTAGGTCGAATTTGCGCTTCCCAGTTTTCAGGCAATGCTAAGAATAATCCTGTAGGAATTAAAACTCTTTCCATGGGTGCCATTGTAATAGGGTTAGTCAAAAAGGCTCTAATGTCCATTCCTGATGAACCATTAGTTGCATATTCCGGTAAAGGATGATGGCTTTTGTTAACTATTTTTACCGCTGTTGACATATCAACAAAAATAGGCAATTAGAAGTAGAAAATGCTACCAAACCTAAGTGTATTAGATAAAGGATTTTTGGTGATTCCTCCACCAGATGGCACTAAATAAGAAATGTTAAATTTAGACTGTTGATATTGAAAGCTCGTACCAAGGGTGAAATACTGCATACTTCCTAAGTTCTTATTATTATCAATAAAGTAGCCCCCTCTTATAAAAAAACGATTAGTATAATTATATTCTATACCCAAGGAGGCTTTTAAAGATTCACCAATAGGCATTCCATATTTATTATTAAATGAATTAAACCAACTTGATACCACCGATTGTGAAAAATACTGATTTACCGATTCTGTATTTGAATTATCCGGATTCGCAGGGACCATAATTCTATTAACATCAAAACCCACTTCAATGGAATTTTCTGCATCTAGAATATTTAAATAACCTATCCCCAAACCTAAATTGGCTGGAATGAAATATTTATTTTTCGTTTCATTAGAGTAACTTATTTTACCACCTAAATTAGATAGTAATAAGCCTGCATGAAATCCGTGCATATCTTCATTTTGTTTATAAAACATACTAATATCTCCTGACAAGGTATTACCTGCTCTATAATTAATAGCTGAGCCTCCATAAGATCCTGAAACTAATCTAGAATGAATATAACGAAGTGTTACGCCCATACTAATTTTATCATTCAATAAAGTACTATAGCCAAAATCATAACTAAATTCAGAGGGTCTTTGAGATGGCAAATTTATATTGCCTGCTTCATCTGAAAAGTCGATATTCCCTAAACTAAAAAAACGAAGTGAACTATTGATACTGCTTTTATAATCTAATTTTTTATAAAATCCTGCACTAGCTAAATACACATCGTTTAAACCTAAATCTTTTAACCAAGGTGTATAGTTAATTAAAAAACTTCTGCCTTCATTTAAGTAAGGAAGCTTGGCAGTATTGCCAAAAAGATCATTGGCTTCTGGTGACATCGCTAATGATAAATTTCCCATACCACCAGAACGGGCATCGGGAGAAATTAACATAAATGGTACAGCTGTACTTTGAATTTTAATGGGATTGACTTGCGCCACTACCCTTTGACTTAAAAAAGCCAATATCAAAAATAAAAAAAGATACCTATACCTATTACTTATCATAAGATTTCAGAATTGCTCCAATTGAAATGTAAAGATACAAAATACATTGAGGGGAATTTTTAAAATTTTACAAGCTTACTGGTTAAAAATTTAGTTACAGTACCGTCATAAATACTTAATTTATAATAATAAACACCTGCTTGTATTTGAGCAGACCCCATGCCAGCGCCATCCCAATTAGCCAAAACTCTATTGGCTATATAAGTTCCATTCAATGGTTTTGTGAATAGTAAATTTCCCCTTAAATCATATAAACTTAGATTTATTTCTAAACTACTACCTACTTTATTATGCTCAAAACTAAATTGAGTAAAGTTTTGAAAAGGATTGGGGTAATTATATAAATTTTTAAAACTTAATATTTCAGTGGGGGGGACTATAAAATTCAAGGTTTTAGTGGTGGAATTGCCTAATAAGTCCCAAACTTTAATCATGATTGTGTGTGCCCCCTCTGCTAACATAGGTAAAGCATAGATTAAATTTCCTTTTTGATAAGTATCGACATCAGAAAGAAAATAATTATTAAGTATAATGGTATTTTTATAATCATTATCAATAACCAATACCATATCATGCCCTAAGGCATTGCCAGAAGTTTGAATACCTGCGCTATCTTTCAATTCTAATATTAAATTAGACTTTGCAGCGGCCCATCCACCATTTATAAAATTACTATCGTTTAAAAATATTTTAACATCAGGTCCTTGATTATCGTTTATTAAAACACCCAAAGCCTCTACTGCTAATATTTGATCATAAACACCCATCGCATCCGACGACTCATTATAAGCAGTCAATTGCATTTTTAAATTCTTTAGCAAGCTTACTTCTTTAGGTAATAAAAAATCTACAGTGAAATTACCCTTCGTCACGGTTACCTTTCCTTTAAACAAAATATTTTCTTGCACAGCAACCGTCGTGACCTTACTTGTATTACTATTGGCTAAAGTTTTTTTAGTAGTACTTGCATCATATAAAACAAAATCAAGCAGCCCATTAAAATTGTTTTGCAATACCCCCATATTATTGACAGACCCTTTGAGCGAATATTTATTACCTGCTTGCAAAGTATCTTTTCCCGTAAAAATTTTTTGATTTAAACTTGAAATGCCAATTTCATATTTAGACTTCGATAAATGCATAGCAGGATCTCCCAATAAACTAAATTTAAATGCATTCATGCGGTCTTCCTCTGCAGACCATGCTTGCATTTTTGCTCTTTGCAAAGCTTCTCCAATTGTTAAAAAATTACCTAAAGAATCAGGCACCAATAATTGTTGAATAAAATGATCATTTATTTGCTTATTACTATAGGCGAAAACCAGTCTGCTAGCAGCTACTAACCCAATCACACCCTTACTATTTTTAGTTAAAGCATCAAAACCAAAAGGGCTTAATTGAGGCTGATCATAGGGCGCAAAATCGCAGGAGGCCGTTATCATTAAGGGTAATTTATTAGTATTATTCCATTGCACAATATCTGATTGACTAATGACTGCCTCTTCCGCTAATCTTGCATAGTTGCCATGCCCCGTATAATTTAAAATTAAAGTACCCTCATTGACCGTTTGTATAATTTCACTATTTACTAATGGATAAGTATTACCTGCAATATTTTTAGAAGCCGCATAGAGGTCTAAATAAATTTTTTTTTGATTCCACTTTGGATTTTTTTGTTGCAATTGATTTGCAATGGCTTCTGCATCTTCTAAATGCAAATTATAGTCACCATCATCTGCCACCCAAGTAATTTTATTTTTCCATGCCCCTCCATTTGTATTTTTTTGATAGTTAATTATTTTATCAACCACCGTGTCGGCCTCTGCGATATTTCTTACTGGTAGTCGTCCTGTCGCCAGCGAAAGTTTTTTTATGCTAGTAAAATTATTAATGTCATCATTATCAGTTAGAATACTATAAAAATCATCAGTTGGATAACTTGTAAGTATACCCGTTGAGGCCGCCGATTCAAAAACAGGAATTTGTGAAGCACTATTATAATTTCTAATATTATAATTAGCAATGCCAAATAATAACAAATAACGAGGTGCTGATACTTTATTAATAGCAGCTTTATTCAATAAATATTTTACAAAATTTCTAATGGCAATGGGACTTGCTTGACCTCCAGAAAATTCGTTAAAAATTTCATTCACATTTACAAGCGCTGTTTTCAAACCATTGAAAGTGGCATGATAATTTTGTAATTTTTTGGCAGCATTTAAATAATTAGGTGCTGAAACAATTATATAGTCTGGTACATTCATACCTGCCAAGTTTTGATTATTCATGGGTCCTAATAAATTAGGTATTTCATAGCCTTGTTGCTTGACAGCGAAAAATTCATGTAAGGTATCTGCCTGGTGGAGAAAACTAATTAAATTATTTGCAGAAAAATCAGTAGGAATTTTTCTAGGAAGTGTGGGGTTTGTTACATCCCATACCTCCGTGCTAGCATCCCCATTTTGAATTTGATACTGCAATATATTTCCTTTTACAGAACTTGTTGTATTTCTAAACCCAAAGCTATTAGCCCCCCAAAAACCTAATTTTCTTTTAGCCGATAATTCTATGAAGTCTATCCATCCTGAAGCAGCTGCATTATCTGCTTGAAAACTTATATTTACCGAAGCCGGGCTACTAAGATTCGTATTGGTGTTTAAAGAATAATTAAAACTATCCAAAATGATATTGGCAGACTCATCATATAATAAACCACTTATAGGAGCCACTGCTGTTGTTTTAACAGCATTATCATTTATGCTAAAATTAAAATATGCAGCATTTTGATAAGTGGTGGCTGCATACCTACTAACTAATTTCATGGGACTAGAAAGTAATATACCATTAATATTAATGGAGTATGATAATTTTACTTGCTTGCCCAACCCCTGCCCCATAGCAGGTCCCAATAATAACTTTCCACTATTTAGTATAGAAGTACTATCTATTTCTATTAGCCATCTTTCATCATACTGATCTACTATTTGAGCCGTCGAGTTAAGCTTACCCATTGTGCTCATTCTTTTGCCATTTGATCCAATACTTATAAAATAAAAAACAGAATCATTGCTTGTATTTTTAAAATGAGTGGCTGAAAATTTTGATGCCTCTTGTTTCCACTCAACTGCACCCTGCGCATAAAATAAAACATAGTCTTTTTCATCAATTTGATTATCCCCTCCATCAATAACCTGAATGGCATTTTCTGTTAATGCAGTTGAAACAGTAGCCGTCACTTTTTCTGTGAGCTGGTTAAGATTATAATTAAATAACTGTAATTGTGTAGAAGCAATGGGCAAAGAAAAACCTAAAGTCTTTAACTGGGCACCTGTAAGTTGGTAAATGCCTTGCTTGGAAATAGCTATTTTAGCCCATTGACCAGTATTAAATATAGCATTTTGAGCCCCTAAAAAGTAGGGAGAAAACATAAAACCCAAAAAAACTATAAAAACACCCCTTCTCATATACTAAAATTAGGGTTTTAGTAACAGAACAATATAGTTCCATCTGAATAAATGATTAAAAAACAAAGTATATTCGCACTATCATTTAACCCCATTATTGATTAATTT
>RFVO01000100.1 GCA_009928005.1 Chitinophagia bacterium
GATCAATCTCGAGTCCGCCATCAATCATCTTTTCGCTCTCTTTTTCGCTCCATTGTACCGTACTTAAAGCGGCCTTATGCTCATTATCAATACTAAGTGATCCATAATGAATCAAAAAATTCGTATTTGGTGTGAGAATTCTTAGGTCTGCCGCTTGTAATAATACACTACTACTAGACTCAACTTTAGCAGTAGCGACAACTATAATTTTACTTTTACTTGCTCGTATAGAATCATAAATACCCAAACAATCTTGCCAATCACCGCCCGGCAAGTGCATGTGTACAAGAATTGGTTCTAATGAAATACTATTAAGATAGCGTAGATTTTTTTCAAATAATATTGCGGATCTATAGTCCACACCAGACTCATCAGAGTCGCCAGAGATATAAGAATGCAAATATATTTCTCTATTATCAATATCTATATTATAGTCATGTATAGTATTTAGAGCATTATGAGTAGAATTTGACATATATTTATTAGCTTAGACTTTCATAGATATTATCATTGATAGCACTTATAACCTCAGAATCATTGAAGCATTTACCTATTGCTATTCTGAACCGGTATCTGGTAAAAATATCTAATATCTCGACTCCATCACATTGTTCAATAATATTCTTAATCTTATTTGATACGCTAAAATTAGTATGGCCCAACCAAAAGTTAAAAATTTTTCCACTAGCAGTATGCTCATTATACGGAATAAGACCTAATGGAGATGCTATAACTTTTATAGGATTACGAGGAATAGATTTATATTTTTTAATCTTATGCTCCTCATCCTCTTCATCATCTTCTGGCTCGCTATTTGATATATTATCAATATCTGCTATATCATTATTATAGTCGGTCCATTTAGCTTCGTCCATATCTTGACCAAATGGATCAACCCATTTTTCCCACATAATTAGTGGTTTTTTATCCATTATTCGCTCTTTGAGTTGAAATGAGTTGGCTTAATAATTGGTTCATCGCTATCATTATCATTAGATGATAAATTATCACTAATACGAGATGACCAGTTAGATATTACATTTTGTACAAATATATTATTATTTACATCTTGTTTAGAAATTTTTAGCAAAACATCTAAAATAAGTTGTACATAATACCCTTCATTTAATAAGAACAACATTATTCCAAGCTGTTTAGCGCTTTCAGTATCATCATTGCTTATTGCTAACGATACATGAGACTGATTATTTTCATCAAGTTCAAATATTAAATAATTAGAGTGTTTTTTTTCAGGAATTTGTGTTTCTTGAATTTCTTCTTTTTTAGACTCTGAAAAAAATAAAGATTTTAGTTTTTTTAGCATATATTATGATAGTTTTTGCATAGTCTCGAAAATAATTGGACTCAATCTGTGTTCTTGTAATGGATCAAAATCTATCCATTGTGCTTTTGATGAATCAATACTACTCTTGTAATCAATAATAAAGCCATATACGGTTTGTAAAATATGATCTTCTGTTTTAAGGGTTGGTGAATTAATATTGATCATTTGAGGCAACAATTCTAATTCATTCACAAAAACATATTGTCGTAAAAAATCAATAATAGCCTGATTGATATTAGATGCTTGATCAACAGATAGTTTGAAGTTTGGTAAATCTATATCTTCTGCTTTGGTTGATAAGATACATCTTTTATTTAGGCTAGGATTAACTCCGAAAACAACACAACTAATATGTATATCAAACATTAACAGTTTCCTTTATCATATTGATAGCTTTATTGAGCCCTTGTCTTACTGCTTCTCGTGTTATACCATATTTTTGACCAATTTTTTCGAATGTGTATGACTCAAAGTAATATAGTCTGATATAGTCTTTTTGTCTAGGAGTTAAGCAATCTAACGAGAGCAGAGACTCGATCAGCTTTGTTAATTCTTCTTTATCCTCTTTCTGAATCAGAATATCATCTGGAGACATCATCTTTTCATCTTGTGTAAAGTTATGTGCTGTGCTATCGTCGTCAGATTCAACAACATGATCCAATGAATAAAACTTTTTCTTGAATTTTTTATCTTTCTTATGATCTTTTGTTATGTATGTTTGAATCGCCCATAATGCACACTGATTTCTATAAGAATATCTAGTCTTTTTGGTTCCTTTTTCATTCTGATAATTCTCATCCCATCGCCAATCCGCCATCATAATAGCATTTGCCACAGAGGATATAGCATCTTCATCTTTGAGCATTTTAGCCGATAATCCTTGATAGAATTGATTAGAAAATTTTGCTATAGACTTTTTGGCAAGAGTAACATAATGATCCAGACTATCAAAATTTATTTCTGAATGATCCCTATATTGAATTTTTTGATTACCAATACCATTTAATTGTAATAACATAATTTCTCCTTATTTAAGAATATCCTTTGGTACCCGTTTATGATAAATATCTAGCACAATACTCTTAATAGAACTTCTAACAGCTTTTCTTTGGTCTTCAGAATATCCTATATCGCAAGTATCATCTTTTGTTAAATTAAAATCCACAAAATATTGTCCTATAATTTTGTCTATATCATCATTAGACAAATCAATACTAAATGTTTGTTTTGATGCTATATTATGTATTTTACTAATAATATCACTATCAGCATTATAGTTATGAAAATGCTGTAGTCTCAGACATAGCCAATGTAAAAATTCACTATCAGATTCAAACAAACTATATTCCTAATTACTTTTGAGCCTTTTTCCAAGCTTCTGGATCTGGTCTATCTTTATCACCGGGCTTGGCTGGCTTGTATTTCTTTCCCATTCTTTCTTTTTTCTTTCGTATATTTTCCCATAGTCCTGGCTTGTCGCTGGCAACCATAGTTTTATCATCGTCAGCCAGCGGAGCATTCATTACAAAATCGTGAAGTTCACCCATAGTTTTACATGCGGCCTCAATTTTACCATCTGTGTATGCGGAAGTCAAGCGTTGGGTAACAAGAGGATCAGTTACCTTTTCTATCATCATTCCAGCATGGGAATGGGCTTGTTTTAACTTTGCAACCGCTGAGTTGGTATTATTTAATGGATCGTTCTCCTCGTCATCTCCATAGAGATCATCGAGATTTTTCATGGTGGATGGACCCATTTCAAACTGATTTATATCATTGTAACTATCTGCTTTAACATTGGCTTCTGAAACGAACATTACAAAATCATGAATAGTTCTCATATAATCTTCAGTTATAGCAATTTTACCTTGTAACCAACTTTCAGTAAGATTTTCTCTAATGTTCGGATTATCAAGAGCTTCGATAATAGCTTGACTATGTTGCATAATAGCTCTCAAAGAACCAACACTCATTTCATAAAAATCGTTTTTATATTCCATCATTTCCATTTCTGGAGATTCAACTTCTGTGTCTTCTACTTCTGTAAAATCGCCCTCATCTTCAGCTTTTGATGTTTTAATACCCAGCTTATCTTTTGTGGCTTTTGGTAAAGCAGCAACAAACTCGGGGCCTTTTTTCTTAGCAAAATTATATAGTTTCTTCAAGAACGCATCATAACTCATTTGACCTTTCATTCTTCCAAAATTACTAATAGCATCCGGAATATCTGCTGGAGTAACTATGGGAAAAGATCTACTTTCTGGAAATAAAAAGTCGCTATCTTTAAGATCGCTTCTTTTGGTACCCTTGTATGTTTTTTGAGCGGCTTCTACTACTGTTTGATTAACAGAGTTAAGAATATCATGTATTCTATCCATTTGTATTATACCTCATCGGTTAAGGGGCCACCAGTTATCCACGCATCACAAGTTCTATCTCCAGCACACTTGAAATCAAATAGTTCACAATAACCTAAATTAGCCAGATCAACAATTTTTGCTGCTTCATTCATATCTTCTTCACATATACCTTTCTCGATACACTTCATCATTTTTTCTTTTTGGATGAAGGCAGCACAATTTTTGCATCTCATTGTTTTTGCTTGTTCAATAGATGTTTTGAATAAATCAGCCTTACTTTGCCAAAATTCATCATTTGATAATTGTGGATTTGCTGGACCATAATTGGCCTTGTCAACACAAATTTTCCTATTGGCTAAATTAAGACTAATATCTTGAGTGGCTGGAGGACACTCTATACTAGTTTGAATATTATCTAACAATTCATCGGCCCGTGATTTAAACATAAGTTATACTTGAATACTTAGGAAGTTATCAAGACCCATTTGTTCTATTAATTTAAGATAGCTTTCGTATAATTCAATACCGTCCTCGCTACCTTGCAACAATGGAATCATCATATTTGCCGTAATTTCATCTCCAACAGCTCTTGCCGCAACTATGGTTGCTCTTTCTGCTGATGATGCTTCTCTTACAGAGTCTAGATTATATTTGATCATTTCCACCATATCGTGTCTTTTCCAGACTGGCGGAGAAACAATTAGTGGTTGATAATCAACATCAAAAAACTCTAGTCTTTTGAGATTAATCATAGCATGCTTATGCTCTTCTTCAGCATCAGCTTTTATGACTTCTGCTAATTTTTTATATCCCCATCTATCTAGATGAACCGCCTGAGCAGAAAGTGATGTGGTTTGTTGCCAATGAATATTTAATGACTTTTTAAGTAACTCAATAACACTGTCTGCTGTATAACCGATAACTTCTTGTGCTTCTATTTTGTCTTCCATAATTTCCTGACTATTATTTAGTAGTTTATCTATTGAATTGGCCATAAATCACCATGCACGGCAAGACCAGTATCTTGCTTTCCATTTGGGTCCTGGATTATCACAGTTGTGTCTTGCTCTAAAACTTTTACGTCTTTCTGGAATATTTTTTTTGATTTTCATGTTCGGATCACCAAAGCGAACTATTACCACATTACCACTTTCGTTTTTAGTATATACAGCAAATTTTTTAGGACCATTCGATGTTCTAAATGGTTTATTTAGTGTTACTTTACGACCTTGATATTCAGCAGCTTTACTTTCTCCTTCATATCTAAGATATCTACCATCTTTTTTGTAATTTCCTCTTCTTTCAAAATAATATTTTTCAAAAGTAACAGGATCCATATATTCATATTTGGCAACTGCTGGTAATTCTAATTCTTCCGTTTCTTCTCCAAAATCCACATAGTCTTCGTTTTTTGGAGGAACTATACTAGATAAACTTACTTCTTCAGTATCACCACATTCTTCACAATCATTATATGATAAAGAAAAACCTAAAATATCTAATACATAATCAAATAATCCAGACTTAGTTTTAGTACGAGTTTGACCAAGACAAATAGCAACTCTTTGTTTTTGATCTGGATATTCTTTTTTCATGGTTTCGTTACCCATGCAACGAGCCACAAACTTTTGATTATCTTCGTTTTGTTTTCTTTTTGGTATTGGCATAATAACTATTATTCTTAAGAAATGATGATTGTATAATACCAGCAGTATGATCCCAACTATATTTTTTGGCCGTTAAAACTCCATTTGCATTAGAGTCTATATGGTTACTATACACAAATTTCATATGAGAAACGATTTGATCAAATTGA